>JACQAG010000039.1 GCA_016195085.1 Pseudomonadota bacterium
CTCAACAACAAAATCCGCGTCATCCAGCGCCGCGCCTACGGCCTGCGCGACCAGGAATATCTCAGACTGAAGGTGCTGACTTGCATGCTGCCGACGCTCTAAAGTTCCCAAAATCACCCACACAACTTCCGGAAGACCCATAATTTTATCGCAGATCCAAAGGATCCCGGCCGTCCCCATGCTCCGCCGACCAATCGAGAACCCGAAGCTGCAGGAGGCGGTGAACCGACTGGTTGCCGCCCTGCAGCCGCGCGCCGTCATCCTTTTTGGCAGCCGCGCACGACGCGCCCATCGACCGGACAGCGACTACGACCTCCTCGTGGTTTCGGATCAGCTTCGTGACTATGACGAAGTCTATCGGCCGGTTGCAGGCCGTGGTCTCCACTGCGAAGTCGTCCCATGCACGGCTGAGACGTGGAGAGAAGCGAGCCTCGACGCCGGCGGCGTTCTCCGCGCCGCGCTCGACGAGGGCGTCCTGATCTATGGCGAACCCTAAGCGGGTCGAAGCCTTCCTCGCCATGGCGGACGAGGATCTCGGTGCCGCGAGCATGCTGCTGGCGTCATCGACGCGGATCGCCCGCTATCACGTCCAACAGAGTGCGGAAAAGGCGGTGAAGGCTCTCCTCGAGCACCGAGGCTTGAACCCCGGTCGCGAGCACCGCTTTGAATTCCTAGCGGAGATGTTACCCGAATCCGACATCTGGCGGGCCCGCATTAGAGACCTCGATCTGCTGTCACCGGCCGCTACGACATATCGTTATCCCACTTCCGAAGGGCGAATCCTCCCTCCACCCGAGAGGGAACCAATCCTGCGCGAGATCGCTATGGTGAGGCAATCCATTCAGGACGTCAGGGCGGCGGTCAGTTAGACCGTATCCGTGGAAATCGTCTCTGACTCCAATACCTCCGGCACCGCCTCAGCCGTAAGCTGGCCGGCCAGACATCTATGCGGCCTGAACCGCGGCCTGCTGGACGTGGAAAAAGCTCTGCCAGAGCGGGTTTGCACCGAACACTGCATCAAAATCACGTCGCGGCCTCATGTCACCGAGCGACCATGATAGGGCTCGCCGTCCGGCGGCGTTTACAATGAAGTCTGCTACTTCCATTGCTTCATCACCACGCGCCTTCGACATGAAGCCTTGATGTACCTTCACTGTTTGGCCATTCACCTTAACAAATGTCGGACCGAAGTAGCGCTTCACGAACCGATCTCCACGCTTGGACTCTTCGTGGATGAACGCGACCTCAATCAACGTCGGCTGGCATCGAGAAGCTAGCTCCGCGCATCTCTTGCGGATTGCACCTGGCATGATCTCGTAAGCGATGCGATTTGCGGGCAGTTGGGTTCCACCGGTCATCGTTACCGCAAACCGTCCAAATTCCTGCCTCCGGAAGAACTCCCCAATCGCGCTCAATTGCGCCTGGGAAGCGGTACGCATGTCGGAGGCGTGCAATCTCACGTCAGCCCCACCGAAATACTCTTCCTTCAACGCTCGCCATGGCGTCCTCAGGTAAGCAGCGATTGCGCCCGCCATGATCGCGCATCCACCGAGCCCAAAAACCGGGTAATTGGGGTCAGCAAACGACTCATGCCCGGTCTCATCGACGAAAAACATGAGGCAATGCGGATGGACCCTTAGAACCTCTTCCATGAGTTATCTCGTTTCGACTTGCTTAATGCGGCGGATATTATCGTATTTCGTGCTCATTGATTCCTCTACGCCTAACAGACCTATTCCCTAATCCCTCCCCCCGAATCGCATCCGGCGCCCAGGGTGCCCCCGGGCGCCGGATCGTTATCCAGCCTCCGACGCCTGGCGCGTCCGCACCAGGCGCCGGGCCCCCGCCCCGAACTCGTCAGCTACAGCCGCTGGTCCCTCCGCAGCTATCGCACTTCATGCAGGTGCCGTTGCGCACCAGTGTGAAGTTGCCGCATTCGCCGCAGCTGTCGCCTTCGTAGCCCTTCATCCTGGCTTCGCGGATCCGCGAGAGCTTGCCGTCGACCGCGGCCATGACCGCTTGGCTGACTTGCACCGACGTCACACCGGCCCCGTTGACCGCCGCCGCCAGCCCGTTGGCGCCATGGGCGTGCGCGTGGCCGTTTCCGCTGGCGGCACCCATCGCCACGGTGGCGGTGGCCGTTGTCACGTTCGCCTCGCTGGCGATCATCGTCGTGCCGTTGCCGCCGCCACCCACGGCATGGCCGACCGCATGTGCAACGGTCGTATGACCGTTGGTGCCGTTCTTCCCGGCCCCGCCATGGAGCACGGTGAAGGTGCGGACGTCCGTGCGCACGAAGCCGCGGCTGGCAACCTTGCCGACATCGATGTCCTCGGGCTCGTTGAGCGCGCCTTCGGAGACACCCTTGCCGATGGCGCCGGGCAACAGGTCTTCCGGCTGCACATGGGCTAGATCGGTGCGGTCGAGATAGGAGATGGCGAGCTCGCGGAAGATGTAGTCGAGGATCGAGGTCGCCATCTTGATCGCCTGGTTGCCTTCGACCATGCCCGAGGGCTCGAAGCGGGTGAAGGTGAAGGCCTCGACGAACTTCTCCAAGGGCACGCCGTATTGCAGGCCCAAGGAGACGGCGATGGCGAAGTTGTTGGCCCAGGAGCGGAGTGCGGCCCCCTCCTTGTGCATGTCGATGAAGAGCTCGCCGACGCTGCCATCCTCGTATTCGCCGGTGTGGAGATAGACCTTGTGGCCGCCGACGGTGGCTTTCTGGGTGTAGCCCTTGCGCCGCTGCGGCAGCATGCGGCGCTGGGCGCGGCGCTCGATCACCCGCTCGACGATCTTCTCCACCACCAGGGAGGCGCGGGCGGCCAAGGGTGCCTCGGCGATCTCCTCGGCGAAGTCGACCGCGTCGTCGTCGTCCAGAAGCGAGGCGGACAAGGGCTGGGAGAGCTTGGAGCCGTCGCGGTAGAGCGCATTCGCCTTCAGGCCCAGCCGCCAGGAGAGCATGTAGGCGTTCTTGCAATCCTCGACCGTGGCCGCGTTCGGCATGTTGATGGTCTTGGAGATGGCGCCGGAGATGAAGGGCTGGGCGGCCGCCATCATGCGGATGTGGCTCTCGACCGAGAGCGAGCGCGTGCCGGTGCGCCCGCAGGGGCTGGCGCAGTCGAACACCGAGAGGTGCTCGGGCTTGAGATAGGGCGCACCCTCGACCGTCATGGCGCCGCAGCAATAGATATTGGCGGCTTCGATATCGGCCTTGCTGAAGCCAAGCGCCAACAGCATGTCGAAGCCGGCATCGTCGAGCTGCTCCGATGACAAGCCCAGCTTCGCCTTGCAGAAGTCTTCGCCAAGCGCCCATTTGTTGAAGGCGAACTTGATCTCAAAGGCGCTGGCGAGGCCCTGCTCGAGCTGCTCGAGCGCGGCATCGGTGAAGCCCTTGGCCTTGAGGCTCGCGTGGTTGATCCCGGGTGCGGTCTTGAGGGTGGCGTGGCCGACGGCGTAGCGGACGATCGCCTCGATCTCGCTCTGGGGATAGCCAAGCGCGGCGAGCGCATCCGGCACCAGGCGGTTGATGATCTTGAAGTAGCCGCCGCCGGCGAGCTTCTTGAACTTAACGAGAGCGAAGTCCGGCTCGATGCCGGTGGTGTCGCAATCCATGACCAAGCCGATGGTGCCGGTGGGTGCGACCACGGTTGCCTGGGCGTTGCGATAGCCGTGGATCTCGCCCAATTCCAGCGCCCGGTCCCAGGCGCGGCGCGCGGCGTCGACGAGAGCCGCATCGGGGCAATTGGCATGGTCCAAGGGAACGGGACGGATCGCCAGGGACTCATAGCCGTCGCGCTCGCCCCAGGCGGCGCGGCGATGGTTGCGGATGACCCGGAGCATGGCCTCGCGGTTGCCCTTGAAGCCGGGGAAGGGACCGATCTCGGAGGCCATCTCGGCCGAGGTCTCATAGGCGATGCCGGTCATCAAGGCGGTGATGGCCCCGCACAAGGCGCGGCCCTCGTCGGAATCGTAGGAGAGGCCCGAGGCCATCAGCAGGCCGCCGATATTGGCGTAGCCCAAACCCAAGGTGCGGAACTCGTAGGAGAGCTCGGCAATGGCGCGGGACGGGAACTGCGCCATCATGACCGAGATCTCGAGCGCCACCGTCCACAGCCTGGTCGCATGCTCGAACTCGGCGACGTCGAAGCTGCCATCCTCGCGGCGGAAGCCGAGGAGATTGAGCGAGGCCAAGTTGCAGGCGGTGTCGTCCAAGAACATGTATTCCGAGCAGGGATTGGAGGCGTTGATGCGCCCCGACTGCGGACAGGTGTGCCACTCGTTGATGGTGGTGTCGTATTGCAGGCCGGGATCGGCGCAGGCCCAGGCCGCCTCGCCGATCTCTTCCCAGAGCTCGGCGGCCTTCACTGTCTTCGAGATCTTGCCGTCGGTGCGGCGGATGAGCTTCCAGTCGCCGCCGTCGAGCACCCGCTCCAGGAACTCGTTGGTGACGCGCACCGAGTTGTTGGAGTTCTGCCCGGAGACGGTGAGATAGGCATCGGAATCCCAATCCGTGTCGTAGGTCGGGAACTCGATCTCGGTGTAGCCCTGACGCGCGAACTGGATCACGCGCTGGACGTAGTTCTCCGGGATCATCGCCTTGCGCGCCGCGATGATGGCGCGCTTCAGGGCCTTGTTCTGCTTCGGCTGGAAGCGCTCCTCGCCCCTTGCATCGGCAGAGGGTCCCTCGCTGCAGGTCTTGATGATGGCGTTCATGTGCAGGTTGCAGAGGCGCGAGCCGGAAACCATCGCCGCCACCTTCTGCTCCTCCACCATCTTCCAGCGGATATAGGTCTCGATATCCGGATGGTCGATGTCGACGGTCACCATCTTGGCCGCGCGCCTGGTGGTGCCGCCGGACTTGATCGCACCCGCGGCACGGTCGCCGATCTTAAGAAAGCTCATGAGCCCGGAAGAGCGGCCGCCGCCCGACAGCGTCTCGCCGTCGCCGCGGAGCTTGGAGAAGTTGGAGCCGGTGCCCGAGCCGTATTTGAACAGGCGGGCTTCCCGCACCCACAGATCCATGATGCCGCCCTCGTTCACCAGATCGTCGGAGACGGACTGGATGAAGCAGGCATGGGGCTGCGGATGCTCGTAGGCCGAGGCCGATTGGGTGAGCTTGCCCGAGCGGTAGTCGACGTAGTAATGGCCTTGCGCCGGACCGTCGATGCCATAGGCCCAATGCAAGCCGGTGTTGAACCATTGCGGGCTGTTGGGGGCGCAGAGCTGGCGGGCCAGCATGGCGCGCATCTCGTCGTAATAGGCGCGCGCGTCCTCCTCGGAATCGAAATAGCCGCCCTTCCAGCCCCAATAGGTCCAGGTGCCCGAAAGGCGATCGAACACCTCCTTGGCCGAGCGCTCGTGGGTGGTGCGCAATTCCGGCTCGAGCTTGGCCAGCGCCTTCTCGTCGGGCACATGGCGCCACAGCCATGACGGCACCGCGTTCTCTTCCACCCGCCGGCGCTTGGTCGGCACGCCCGCCTTGCGGAAATACTTCTGTGCCAGCACGTCGGAGGCGACTTGGCTGTAGAGGGCGGGGATCTCGATATCGCTCAGGCGAAAGACGACCGAACCATCCGGGTTTCGGATCTCGCTGGTGGTCGTTCGGAACTCGATTCCAGCGTAAGCATCCTTGCCTTCGGTCGTGAATCGCCGCGCGATACGCATGAGCCGCCCCTCCTGAAACCACAATATCTTGTGTTGATGGAGGGGAGGTTACGCTAGATCTGGGAGGGCTGCAAGGGTGAAATTAACCAAAAATCAACGATCGTAAATGCGTATAGTCTTCTTTAAATGTTGTACTGCAGCATAGCCGTGTAATCGACTGAATCGGCTGTCACATTTGGATTGGAAAGAATGGCCGCGCGTGCGTACGCGGCAACCGGCTTTGCCCGGTTTTTCGCCCTGTTTTGCCGTCGTCGACGGCCTTCTTGCTCGCTCCGTTCGCAACCGGCCAAAGGCGACCCCCATCGAGGCTGGAACAGTGAGGGCGGCCAGTCTGCCACAACCGCCGGCCCAAGCAACTAGATTTTGTGGCAGAAATGTGGAGCTGCCCAAATGCTACAGATAAGTGCCTATTTTCGTGCGATTCTTTCTTTGATATCCACAGCCCTCGCGATCGCCCGGCGATACACCTGGGGCAGCTTGATCGAGGCGAGTTCGGAGAGGGCGAACACCTGGGCCCGGCGGTGTTCGGGGCTGACCCGGAGCCCCTCGATTCCGCCCGCGACCCAAGCCCGGTAGCTGACGATGAAGACATGACGCCCGGGGATCACCTCGAAGAGCTCGCTCGTCAGAATCTCCTGCCCATCGGCGGCGAGGCCCAGCTCTTCGGCGATCTCGCGGGCGAGGCATTCCTCCGGCCTCTCGCCCGGCTCCAGCCGGCCGCCGGGGAGCTCCCATTCCAGCCGCTCATTCTCCAGCAGTACCACCCGGTCCCCCTCGAGAATGACCGCCTTGATCGACACGGGATAGCGCACGTCCATCGCCCGCCTGATAGCACGGAATTCTGCGTTGCCCCCACCTGTCGCCGTTGCCCCCACCTGTCGCCGTCGCCCCCACCTGTCGCCGTCGCCCCCACCCCAGCCCTCCCCCGCTATGAAGCGAGGGAGGGAGCAAGAGCACCGCACGCGTGACTCCCTCCCCCACCGACGGTGGGGGAGGGTCGGGGTGGGGGCAACCTTGCCGATGCAAGCGGGGGCAACCTTGCCGATGCAAAATGTTGCTGCCATAGTCCGGCCCGCATCGGCGTTGCGGCGTTGGAACTCGAGAATGAGCATCAGCACCAAGCTCTATACCTGGCTCCACGGCGCGCTCGTGGGCACCGACCAGTTCGGCAATCGCTATTACCGGGCGAAGAGCGGGGCCAAGCGCAGCGACCAGAAGGAGCGGCGCTGGGTCATGTATGAGGGCATGGCCGAGGCAAGCAAGGTGCCGCCGATGTGGAATGCCTGGCTGCACCACACGGTGGATGCGCCGCCCACCGACGGCGGCCGGGCGCCGCCGAAATGGGTGAAAGAGCACGAGCCCAACCTGACCGGGACCGCCGCCGCCTACCGCCCGCCGGGCGATCTCATGAAGGGCGGGCATCGTTCCGCCGCCACCGGCGACTACGAACCCTGGCAACCGAGCTGAGGACGGCCCCATGGGGCGTAACCTGATCGAAACGGTGATGGGCGCCGTGGTGCTGCTGGTGGCCGCCGGCTTCCTCGCCTTCGCCTACAGCCACTCCAATCTGCGCAGCGTGCAGGGCTACAATTTGACCGCCAGGTTCGAGCGCATCGACGGGGTCAATCCGGGCACCGATGTGCGCATCAGCGGCATCAAGGTCGGCACCGTGGTGAGCGAGCGGCTCGATCCCGAGCGCTTCCAAGCCATCGTCACCTTGACGATCGATTCCTCGATCAAGCTGCCGGCCGACACCATCGCCGAGGTGGCGACCGAAGGCCTCTTGGGCGGGCGCTTCATGGCGCTGGTGCCGGGCGGGGCCGATGAGATCCTCAAGCCGGGCGATGAGATCAAATACACGCAATCGCCGATCGACGTGGTGCAGCTCCTCGGCCGCTTCATCTTCTCCATGGGCGAGGCGAGCCAGCAGAAGCCGGGCGCCGGACCGCAGAAGCCGGCGCCGTAATCTGCCGGCGCCGAATTTCGTCGATGCCTGATGCCCCCACCCCGGCCCTCCCCCACGCTTCGCGCGGGGGAGGGTGTCGAAGTCTCGGCCTCCTGCCCCCTCCCCCGCCTCAGAGCGGGGGAGGGCCGGGGTGGGGGCATGTCGGCGCCATCGCGCTCGCGTGTCTGGTACTGCTCCCTCGCGCTTCGGCGGCGGCGGAGGCGGCGGCGGTGCTGCAGGGGTTGGACAAGGTGACGGCGCGGGTCTCCACCTTCGAGGCGCCGATCGGGCGGATGGTCAAGTTCGGGACCCTCGAGATCACGGTCCGCACCTGCCGCAAGCGGCCGCCCGAGGAGCCGCCGGAGAGTGCGGCCTTCCTCGACATCGCCGAGCGACCCCCGGGCGAGAACCCGGTCATGCGCTTCACCGGCTGGATGTTCGCCTCCAGCCCCGGCCTCAACGGACTCGAGCACCCCGTCTACGACGTCTGGGTGCTGGACTGCCGCCCCGCGTCCTGAATCATCTTGTCGACCCAGGGCCAGTCATCGGCCTCGGTGGGAAACACCGCGGGGATGGCGAGCGCCCCCGCCAGCCGGCGGCGATATTCGGCGCGGCCGATCTCGAAGGCCCCGAAGCGCTCGAGATGCCGGGTCACGAACTGGCTGTCCAACAAGACGAAGCCGCCATGGCGCAGGCGGGCCACCAGATGCGCCAGCGCCACCTTGCTCGCATCCGCCACCCGGCTGAACATGCTCTCGCCGAAAAAGGCGCCGCCGAGCGCCACGCCATAGAGACCGCCGACGAGCTCGCCCTCGAGCCAGGCCTCCAGCGAGTGCGCATTGCCTTGCTCGAAGAGGGCGGTGTAGAGGCGAACGATCTCGGCATTGATCCAGGTATCGGGCCGCTCCGGCGTCGGCTCGGCGCAGCCTTCGAGCACGGAGGCGAAATTCGTGTCGCAGCGGACCTCGAATTGGCGGCGCTTCAAGGTCTTCTTCAGGCTCTTCGCGAGGTGGAAGCGGTCCAAGGGCAAGATGCCGCGCCGGTCCGGCTCGATGAACACCAGATTGGGATCATCGCGCCGCTCGGCCATCGGGAACACGCCCACGGCATAACCCTGCAGCAGCAGCTCCGGCGTCAAGTCGCTGGTCATCCGGCCAGCGATCCGAAAGGGCTCACCACGGAGGCACGGAGAACACGGAGAGGAATCCGACGGCCGCGCAAGGCGCGGCTACGATTCTCATCTCCGCGATCTCCGTGTCTCCGTGGTGAATTCATCCTCGATGAATTCTACGCGCCCTTGGCGGTTCCGGCGACGAAGCTTTCGAGCCAGTGGATGTCGTAGGCGCCGTCGATGAAGCGCTGGTCGGCGAGCACGCGCACATGCAAGGGAATGGTGGTGTCGATGCCGCCGATCACATACTCGCCGAGCGCGCGCTTCAGGCGCATGAGACACTCGTTGCGCCCCGCCCCGTGCACGATCAGCTTCGCCACCAGGCTGTCGTAGTGCGGCGGCACCCGGTATCCCGGATAGAGCGGGGAGTCGATGCGCACGCCCAAGCCGCCCGGCGCGTGGTAGTCGGTGATGGTTCCGGGCGAAGGGCGGAAGCTCTCGGGATGCTCGGCATTGATGCGGCACTCGATGGCGTGGCCCTGGAAGCGGATGTCGGACTGGCCAAAGCCGAGCTTGGCGCCGCTCGCCACCCGGATCTGCTCGCGCACGAGATCGATGCCGGTGATCATTTCGGTGACCGGGTGCTCGACCTGGAGACGGGTGTTCATCTCGATGAAGTAGAACTGGCCGTCCTCGAACAGGAATTCCAAGGTGCCCACACCGCTATAGCCCAAGCGCCGCATGGCCTCGACCGCGCCGGTGCCGAGCTTGCCCCGCTGGTCGGCGTTCAAGGCCGGCGACGGCGCCTCCTCCAGGAGCTTTTGATGCCGGCGCTGGATCGAGCAGTCGCGCTCGCCCAGATGCACCACCCCGCCCTGCCCGTCGGCCAGGATCTGCACCTCGATATGGCGCGGATGGGCGAGATATTTCTCCAGATAGACGGCATCGTTGCCGAAGCCGGCCTTGGCTTCGCTCTTCGCCAGGCGCAAGGCATCGGAGAGCTCCGCCTCGCCGGCGGCCACCTTCATGCCGCGGCCGCCACCGCCGGCGGTGGCCTTGACGATCACCGGATAGCCGATGTCGCCGGCGAGGCGCTTGGCGACACCGTCATCGGTGATGGCTCCTTCCGAGCCCGGCACGCAAGGCACGCCGAGATCCAGCATGGCGCGCTTGGCGGTGATCTTGTCGCCCATGAGACGAATGTGCTCCGGGCTCGGGCCGATGAAGGTGAAGCCGTGTTCCTTCACCATCTGCGCGAAGGCGGCGTTCTCGGCCAAGAAGCCGACGCCGGGATGGATCGCATCGGAATTGGTGATGGTGGCCGCCGACAGGATCGCCGGAATGTTGAGATAGGAGTCGCGCGCCGGCGCCGGGCCGATGCAGACACTCTCATCGGCCAGGCGCACATGCATGGCATTGGCGTCCGCGGTCGAATGCACCGCCACGGTCTGGATGCCCATCTCGCGCGCCGCGCGGTGGATGCGCAGCGCGATCTCGCCCCGGTTCGCGATCAAGATCTTTTCGAACATGGGCAATGAGTGCTCGCGGCAAACGCTAAGGTGCGGACCCGACCGCTCGCTTCCCTCTTGCCGTCATGCCCGGACTTGATCCGGGCATCCATCGCAGTCCGACACGATGGATTGCCGGGTCAAGCCCGGCAATGACGACTAAAGAGTGAAAGGTGAGCAGGTGCACCACGACGCTAATCGATGACCATCAACAGCTCGCCGAACTCGACCGGCTGACCGTTGCCGACGGCGATGCGCTGGATGGTGCCGGCGCGGGGGGCGGGAATCGGGTTCATGACCTTCATCGCCTCCACGATCAGCACGGTCTGGCCTTGACGGACCTTGTCGCCCTCCTTGACGAAGGGTGCCGAGCCGGGCTCGGCCGAGGCATAGACGGTGCCGACCATGGGCGAGAGCAAGGCACCGGGATGATCGGAGCCGAGCTCCTCCGGCTGGGATAGGGACGCCACGCTCGGGACGGGATTGGCGATGATGGCGGCGGGGGCGACATGCGCCACCGGGGCCGGCGCCTTCGCCACCCTTAGGCTCCAGTCCTTGGCCGCATATTCGATTTCGGTGAGGCCGGTCTCCTCCAGGAGCTGCGCCATGCGGCGCACCAGCGCCTCGTCGATCTCGCGGGTCATCAGCCGCGCCCGTTCGCGGTCTGGAGCAGCCGTTGAACCGCGTCCAGGGCCAAGAGGTAGCCATGACCGCCGAAGCCGCAGATGACGCCCTTCGCCACCAGGGAGATGTAGGAATGGTGGCGAAACGGCTCGCGCAGAAAGATGTTGGACAAATGCACCTCGATGACCGGCAGCTCGGTGAGCTTGAGCGCATCCAGAAGGGCGACCGAGGTGTGGGTGTAGGCGCCGGCATTGAGGATGATGCCGTCGGCGCCGCCACGACCTTCCTGCACCCAAGTCACCAGCTCGCCCTCGAGATTCGATTGGCGAAAGTCGATGGTGAGACCCAGCTTGTGCGCGTGCTCGCGGCAGGCTTCCTCGATGTCGCCCAGGGTCTCGCGTCCATAGATGTCCGGCTCGCGCATGCCCAACATGTTGAGGTTGGGGCCGTTGAGCACGAGGATCGTGGGGGTCTCGGCCAAGGTCTGTCATCGCCGCCGGTTGATGGCCTCGGCCTTATACCATGATCGGCCTATGGTGCAACGCAACAGAGCAGTCGGCCACGGCACGGACTTGCTGCGCCGGCCCGATTTCGCCGATGCTGTGATTCAAAGCAGGAGCCACGTTGATTGCCATGGACGACGCCCGCCCCGAGACCCCACCCACCCGCGAATCCCTGGAGCGCCTCGACCGCGCCGATCCCTTGGGCGGCATCCGCGATCGCTTCTATCTGCCGGCGGGGGTGATCTACCTCGACGGCAATTCGCTGGGGGCCTTGCCGAAGACGGCTCCGGTCCGTGTCGCCCAGGTGGTCGAGGAGGAATGGGGCCGGCACTTGATCGGCGGCTGGCGCCGGGATGGCTGGATGGATTATCCCGAGCGTCTGGGCAACAAGATCGCGCACCTCATCGGCGCCGGTGCGGGCGAGGTGATCACCGTCGACACCACCTCGGTCAATCTCTTCAAGCTGA
Organism: Pseudomonadota bacterium; assembly: GCA_016195085.1. Taxonomy (NCBI): domain Bacteria; kingdom Pseudomonadati; phylum Pseudomonadota; species Pseudomonadota bacterium. Next base: position 11,823 of record JACQAG010000039.1, read on the forward strand.
TCGCCGCGGCGCTGACCTTGCGGCCGACGCGCAAGACCGTGCTGTCGGACACCGGCAACTTCCCCTCCGATGTCTACATGGCGCAAGGCCTGATCGAGCTCCTCGGGGCCAAGCATCGCCTGAAGCTGGTGGAGGAGGACCAAATCGAGGCGGCGATCGACGGCGACACCGCCTTGGTCATGGTGACCCATGTCAACTACAAGAGCGGCCGCGTGCACGACATGGCGGCGATCACGCGCGCCGCGCAAGCCAAGGGCGCGCTCATGCTCTGGGATCTCTGCCACTCGGCAGGCGCGGTGCCGGTCAACCTGACGCGCGCCGGCGCCGACCTCGCCGTCGGCTGCGGCTACAAATTCCTGAATGGCGGCCCTGGCGCCCCCGCCTTCCTCTACGTGGCCCAGCGCCACCACGACCGCACCCGCCAGCCCCTGACCGGATGGCTCGGCCATGCCGATCCCTTCGCCTTCGACTTGGCCTACCGGCCGGCGCCCGGCATCCTCCACTACAAATGCAGCACGCCGCCGATCGTGGCCCTGGCGGCCCTCGAATGCGGCGTCGACATCATGCTGGAGGCGGGGATGGATCGGCTCCGCCAGAAGTCGATGGCGCTCGGCGACCTCTTCATCCGGCTCATGGACACGCGGCTTGCAGACCGCGGCTTCCGTCCGGCCTGTCCACGGAACGCCGAAGCGCGCGGCAGCCAGGTCTCCTTCCACCATGATGCGGGCTACGCGATCATGCAGGCCTTGATCGAGCGGGGCGTGGTCGGCGACTTCCGCGCCCCGGACATCATGCGCTTCGGGCTCACCCCCGCCTACACGCGCCATGTCGACATCTGGAATGCGGTCGAGATCCTGGCCCGGATCATGGACACCAAGGCCTATGACCGGCCGGAATGGCGGGAGCCGAGCGGGGTGACGTGAGCGGGGTGCAGCGTCCGGCGACCCGCCTGAGCTAACGTTCCGCGTCGACCGCCGACAGCACATAGTCGTTGAAGACCGTCCGCGGGACGAGGCCTGACAAGCGGTCGTTTCCATAGTAGAGACCCGCCGTGACGACGACGACGAGGTCGAGCTTCGGAACGATGAAGATGCGCTGTCCGCCCTGGCCCAAGGCTCCCACCCAATCGATCAACCGACCGGATGCGAGCGAGCGGCCCAGCCAGAACTGATAGCCATACGCCTCGCCGGAGCTCGTCTTTATCTGCGGTGCCGTGGCAGCATCGATCCACGCCTCCGACACCACCTGCTTGCCATTCCAGCGGCCGTGGTCGAGCACAAGCTGGCCGATCTTGGCCATGTCCCGCGGGCGCATCCAAAAGCAGCACCAGTCTTTTGGATCGCCGTTCGGGAGGATCGTCCAGGCCACATCTGAGATGCCCAGCGGGTCTAAAAGCAGCGATGCCGCCAGCGCATCGAAGCGCTTGCCGGTCACACGCTGCAGGACGGCACCGATCAAGGCCGTTCCTCCACCGCTGTAGTTCCAGACCGTTCCTGCCGGGTGGACTACGGGCTGTCCGAGCACGTAGCGGTATGGAGCGAGGGAACGATTGAGTTCGTTCTCATTCGTGAATGGCGCCTCCTCGCTCCAGTAGAGGCCCATGGACATCGTCAGCAGATGCCGCATGGTGATGCGGTCCTTTTCCGGAGTGCGGAGATCGGCATAGTCCGGGAAGAAGGAAAGCACGGATTGATCCACATCGGAGATGAGGCCGCGGTCGATGGCAACGCCCATCACCAAGGAGGTGACGCTCTTGGTCATCGAGCGCAAATCGTGGGTGGTGGCCACATTGAAATCGACGATGCCCGGACCATTCCGACCCTTCAGGTCATAAGCAGCAAAGTAGTGTTCAAAGGCGAGCTTGCCGTGGCGCACCACGACGACGCCGTGCAGATTGGCCTCTTTCCATTCGTCAAACCTCGTCACCAGCGCGCAGAGCTTGCCGCCGTCCAGCCCGACGCTCTCCGGAGTCGCCACCTGCCACTGATCATCGCTCGCGACCGGCGGTGCGCACACCGTCTCAGCGCGCGTCTCATGGACGGCGAAGCCGAGGCCGAGGAGCAAGACGAGAACGAATGCGCGCATGGCCACTCCTTCTGTACGGAGCGCGCGGAAGCCCACGGCAGGATTGTAGCGAGGATCATCAACAACCGCCAATTGCATCCTCGCGGGTGCTGCCTATACTTGCGCGGTGCCGCGTTCCCAGCTGGAGGTGACGAACATGAAAACGTCGGCTGGCGCACTGAGGTATAAAAGGACGGCGAAGCACCCCACGCTTGCGGTCGTCATTGTCGCCATCTCCCTCCTGTCGCTCTCTGTACCTGCCAAGGCCGACTGCAACCCACCGCAGGAAGGCCTGGATTGGCCGATAGCAACGCCGGAGAGCGTCGGGCTCAACCGGACGACGCTGTGCGCACTGGTGGACAAATTCGATGCGTGGACCACTTCCGAGCTGCACTCGGTTCTTGTCGTGCGGCATGGCAAGCTCGTCTTCGAGCATTATTTCACCGCAACCTTCCAAGACCAGCGCATCCAATACGACGCCGAGCGCAAGAACGACATGCGCTCCATCACCAAGAGTGTGACATCTCTCTTGCTCGGTGCTGCGATTGACCGCGGTTGGGTCGCAAGCATCGATCTGCCGGTGTTGTCCTTTTTTCCGGAATACGCCGATCTCGCCACCCCGGAAAAGGAGCGCATCACCATTCGACATCTGCTGATGATGGCTCATGGATTGGAGTGGGACGAAAGGCGCCCATACTCGGATCCTACCAACAGCGAGATTGTGATGGGGCGTTCGCCCGACCCATATCGCTACGCACTGGAGCAGCCAGTCGCCAAACCGCCGGGAACGGTCTTCAACTACAGTGCAGCATCTTCCGCTCTGATCGCGGGCATGCTGCGCAAGCAGACCAATCGACCCCTCGATGCTCTCGCCCGGATCCTGCTTCTCGATCCTCTGGGGATCGCGAGTGTCGAGTGGTATCGGTACAGCAATGGCCATCCCGCCGCCTCATACGGCCTGATAATGCGTCCGCGCGACCTCGCGAAGATCGGCCAGCTCGTGCTCGGGCGCGGCCTATGGAACGGCACGCAGATCGTGTCATCGGCATGGATCGATGCGGCTACGGCCCCGCAGATCCAGGTGAACGCGTTTGGCACCCCGCAATACGGCTATCAATTCTGGTTGGGCTACTCCGTCTCCTCGGACGGGAAGCGCAAGGTGGACTGGAGCGCCGGCTTGGGGCTTGGCGGACAGCGCGTCAACATCATGCCGTCCCTCGATCTCGTCGTGGTCATAACCGCCGGCCTCTACACGAGCTCCCTGCAGTCCACCGTACCGACCATCATCCTCAGCAACTACGTGCTTCCGGCGGTCGAGTGATGCGCTGATTTAGGAGATTTGCGATGGGCGTGCGCATGGAAACTCGATTCCTTCGGACATTCGCGCTCCTTGGCGCTCTTGGTGCGGTCGCCATCGCGGCGGTGCTATCGGCGTCTGCAGCAGCGGCGGGTGAGCTCGTCCACTTTGACTTGGATTGGAAACAGCCGAGCCAGTGCGAGCGTCTGGGCTACCTGGCGCGGCCTCAGGGCGCCGGGACCCACCCGGCGATCATCGTGCTGCATGGCAGCTCGGGCTTCGCCCCGGAGACGGTGCTCTGGGCCGAGCGGTTGGCGTCTTGGGGCTATGTCGGCCTTGCGATCGACAGCTCCGAGGAGACCTGGGGCAGGGATTGCGGTCGGGGCCAGTTCCGCCAGACCTTCGATGCATTGGCCGCGCGACGATTCCTGATCGAGCAGCCCTATGTCAGCGCCGGACGCATCGGGGTCATCGGGTTCTCCATGGGCGCCGGTTCGGGGCTGGCTCTAATGGAGCGCCGCTTGACTGACCAATCCATGCAGGCGGTCGTCGCGGTCTCACCCCCCTGTGCAGGCCGCGCCGGCATCGTGCGCGGGCCGACCTTGATCCTGATCGGGGAGCTGGATGAGCTGACGCCGGCTGCGGCCTGCCGCGACATGATGGCGCGGCGCAATGACGAGGGCGCCGAGCTGCGTCTCCTGGTCTATCCCGAGGCCCACCACGGGTTCACGGCCCCGTCCCTCAAGCCCGGACGACGGTGGGGCAATGGCTGGATCGAATACAACGAGGCTGCGGCGAATGCCGCGATCGAGGAGACGCGCCGCTTCCTGCAGGCGACGCTTTCCGAGGCGGCCCACTAGGTCAAGCGCCGGCGTTTCTCAGGCTGCAGCCGCCGAATGCCCCCACCCCGTCCCTCCCCCACGCTGACGCATGGGGGAGGGAGTTTTAAGACGCAGGTTTATCGCCCTCCCGCACGCATGTGGGGGAGGGACGGGGTGGGGGCGTCAAACGGTGATTACCCCACCCAATGGGCGATCGCGCGGATCATCTCCTCGCCCACATAGATGAGCGCCAGGTTCCACAGCACGGCGGGGATGGCGAAGAGGGCGGCCACCGCGATCGCCGCACCGTCGCGCTGGATGAGGCCGAGCGCCATCAGCGCCAAGGCCCAGGCCGGCGGGAAGTTGCCGAACGGGATCGGCAGCGCCAGCACCAGGCCGACGAGGCAGATATAGAATCCCACCAGGCGATCCAGGACAGGAGTTGCCGGGCCGACGAGGCGCGGCCGGATGCGCCGTTCGCACCAGGCGAGCACCGGCCGGGCGCGCGCGAGCAGGTTTAGGAGCCCTGCCCGCGGCAAGGAGCGCCGGCCGAGCCAGCGGGGCAGCCAGGGCCTGGGATAGCCCAGCGCCATCTGGAGCGCGACAAAGATGAGCGGCACGCCGGTCAAGGTGGAAAGCCCGGGAAGGCTCGGACCGGGCACGCCGTTTGGGATCGCGAAGATGAAGATGAGAAAGCCGTAGGTGCGGTCGCCGAGGCCCTGGACGATCTCCTCCAAGGTGACCCGCGGCGCGTCCGATGCCGCCAGCACCCGGGCCAGGATCTCCGATGCGGGTTCCGCCGCACCGCCCGATCCGGGCCGAGCGGACGACGCGGTGCCGGCGCTCATGCCGCGGCGGCGCGCCAGCGCGGGATTTCGACGTCGCGGTGGATGGAGACGCTCATCAGGAGGCCGCAGCCGATGAGCAAGGTCAGCATGGCGGTGCCGCCATAACTCACCAGCGGCAAGGGCACGCCCACCACCGGCAACAGGCCCATCACCATGGCGATGTTGATGAAGACGTAGAGGAAGAGCTGGGCGGCGATGCCGATCGCCACCAGCCGGCCGAAATGGCTGCGCGAGCGGAGAGCGATCGCATAGCAATAGACCAGGAGCAGCATGTAGAGGCCGAGCAGCGCCAAGCAGCCGACCATGCCGAACTCCTCGGCCAGCACGGTGAAGATGAAGTCGGTCTGCATCTCCGGCAGGAAGTGCAGCTGGCCTTGGGTGCCGTTGAGCCAGCCCTTGCCGAAGAGCCCGCCCGAGCCCAAGGCGATCTTCGATTGCAGGATGTTGTAGCCGGCACCCAAGGGATCCTGCGAGGGATCGAGGAAGGTGTAGATCCGGCGCTTCTGATAATCGTGCAGGAAATGCCAGGCGACCGGCACGACGGAGCCGGCCAAGACCGCCCCCAGCACGAACTTCCAGATGCGGACGCCGGCGGCGAAGAATATGATCGCCGACCCCGCGGCCAAGAGCATGGCGGTGCCGAGATTGGGCTGGCGCAGCACCAGCGCAACCGGCATGGCGATGAGCAGCACCGGGGGAATCAGCATGATCGGGCGGGCCACCTGATCCAAGGTCAACCCATGGAAGTAGCGCGCCAGCGCCAGCACCAGGGCCACCTTCATCAGCTCCGATGGCTGCAGCTGGATGACGCCCAGATTGATCCAGCGCTGGGCGCCGCCGCCGATATGGCCGACGACGTCGACCACCACCAGGAGCAGGAGGGCCGCCAGATAGATCACATAGGCCAGACGCAGCCACATGCGGATGTCGACCAGCGCCATCAGGAACATGGCGATGACGCCGATGCCGAGGCGCAGCACCTGCTTGGCGGCCCAGGGATCCCAGGCGCCGCCGGCGGCCGAATAGAGCATGGCGATGCCGATGGCGGCGATGCCGGAGACCAGCATCACCAGCCCCCAGTTCACCATCACCAGCTTGCGGAGCAGCGAAAGATCCGGTGACCGTTCGCTGAGTTCCTGCGCCACGCCGCCTCGCGTTAACTATCGAGACTGTCGATAAGCCCCGCCGGCCTTGGTTTAGCCGATTCCAAGGGGCCGGGAAAGGCGCGGCGCGGCGCGGCGGCCATCCGCGCAAGAAGATTTGCCTTGCCGGGACTGCCGGGCCTCAGCATGCTGTCCTCGATGGAGCTCGATAAGACCACGGTTCGCGCCGTCGAGATCCTGGCCGATGAGACCGCACGGGTCACCGGCACCGGCTCGATGGCCTATCTGCACTTGACGCGCGCCGCCAGCGTCAAGACCGACCGCGCGTTGGATGCGGCCAAGACGGAATTCGACAAGCTCCCGGGCGAGCGCCGGCGCTCCATCAGCTCCAGCGCCATCGAGCATGCGAGCCGGGTGGCCTCGGGCAACGACAGCATCCTCAAGCCGATCGCGACGACCGGCAAGAAGGTCTGGCCGCTCCTCATCCGCGGCCGCTAAGCGAATCTTCGATCGGCTGAGATCGCTCTCCTATCGTCACCCCCGGGCTTGACCCGGGGGTCCATCGATGGATTGCCGGGTCAAGCCCGGCAATGACGAAATAAACTAGGAGTTCACCGCGGAGACACGGAGGTCACGGAGACGATTGGCTTCGTGGCGCGCTACGCGTGTGAGCTTCATCTCGTCTCCGTGTTCTCCGTGTCTCCGGGGTGAGTTCTCTTCTGCTTCTGCGTCGTCGTCCCTACCTCAGCACGTTGCTCGCCTCGGCGGCGGCGATGAGGGCTTTGGCGTCGGCGGGCAGCAGGAATTTCTCGGCGATCGCCGTCTCGGCGGCTTTGGCGACGGCGGCGACATAGCCCGCATGGGAGCCGTAGCGCTCCTCCAAGGAGGGCCTCGGATCGTTTGCGGCCAGGCGCTCGGCCTTCGTCTTGGCGAACGGGATCATGCCGCCGGCATAGTTGCAGATCTGATCCTTGTGGAAGCCGGCGGCGGTGATGTTCCAGCCGAGATAAGTGCCAAGCGGCGCATCGCGGAGCACGACGGGAACGCCGCCCAGCTCGTTGCCGTCGGCATCGACCTTGGGCACCTTCATGGCGATGGCGCGTTTCACTCCCGGCGGCACCAGCGTCTGGATTCCGGAGCCGTCCCTATAATTGAAGTCGGGGCCGAAATCGTAATCGATGACCGGGTTGATGAGACCGGTCGGCGCATCGCCGGGCAGCTCGGCGAGTGCGGGAAAGCCCATCGCCTGCCTGGTGGCGTCGACCAAATTCCCGTCCGCCAGCCTCGGATAGCGGCTCGGCGGCGGGGTGGCGCCCGTCATCACCCAATCGCGGAAATGCGCACGGATGGCGTTCACCGTTTCCGTGTGGGGAACCGGATTGGCGGCGAGCAAGCCCTGGCCGTAGCCGGCGCTGGGGCAGGCGGGTGCGGCTGCCACGGTGGTGGTGAAGCCGCCGGAGCCGCCGCCATGCTGGGTCGATGGGATGTAGTAGCGCCTGACCGTGTCGGGCAGCTTGATGTCGGCATCGCCCGATGTCCCGACCCATTCCGGCGTCAGCTTCAGGCCCCAGACCTCCGCCGCGCCGAAATGCTCGATGATCTTCGGACAGGTGTTGCTGGCGGTGCAGCGATCGAGGATGCCCGCCTCCGGCAGCCCGCGCACGGGGTCCGGCCAGCGCGTCCACCATTGCGGGCCCTCGCTGCCGGGCTCGTACAGCTTCAAGACGCCGTCGGGCATGGCAAAGCGCACATTGAGCGCCACCCGCCGCCCGGCGATGATCGGCCAGGCGCCGTCATAGACCTGCCGTCCGGCTTCGTCCTGATTGAAGCCCAGATGCAGGAAGGCGCGGACGAAATTGCCCGATTGCGACACGCCGCGGGTGATCGCCCAGCGGACGCCGCCGGCAATGGGATTGGGCGTGCCGGCATCGTCCTTGGCTTCGTAGCGAAAGAAGGTGCCGAGATCGCGGAAGGCGGCGAAGCCGATGCCCAGCACCGGCGGGTCTGCCGCGGTGAACACGACCTGATAGAGGAGGCTCGGATCGAAGCCGTTCTTGAGGCAGATCTCGGTCGGATCGGGCGTACCGGGAAATGGCTTCTCGGCGCTGCACTTGGCCCAGGCCCAATCGGATGACGGGACGGTCGCGGCGCCGCCGACCACGCCCTCGGCGGTCTCGGAAGCGTGCGTGGTCAAGCTCGCCTGCGTCGTGTCCAGGCTTACCGGGCGGTAGGGCAGCGGATTGGAATGCACGATCATCGGCTGCGAGCTCTTGCCCGCGGCGTTGAGGATCCGCCCCATGACCTTGCCCGCGATGGGAGAACCGTCAGGGTTCTTCGCCACCGGCACGACGACATAATCGTTGTTGGCGGCGGGCCGGGTGGCGCCGGAATTGTCGCCCTGCCAGCCGCTGGAGAGGCCGATGTCGCCGGTCATGCGCTCCTGGGGCACGATGGTGAGGCGGCCGCCGCGATTGGGCACGTCGTGCCACAGGAGCCGGCTCGATTTCGCCATGTCGATCGGCTTGGTGAGCTGGAAGGTCGCGGTGTATTCGACCATGCCGCTTGCGTTCTTCGGCGCCGCAGCGATGTCCTGGATGAGGGCGTTCTCGGGCAGCGCCGGGTCGAGCTCGCCGATCGCCCGGCCCGTGAGCACCTCATAGGGACCGGCATCGCCGAAGCTCCGGCCCTCGAAGGCGGGCCGGGTCTGGGACTCGATTTGAATCTTGGTGACCCGCGCCTCGGCGGCCGGGCACGTGGCCAGGCCGGCAAGCAGGGTGGCGACGGCGAGCGCCACGGCCGCGCTGCGCGCCTGCATCCTGGATCGTCCAATCATCGCTTCCTCCCCTTTCGGCGTCGGCTTCGCTCCGGCTGCGAGCCGATCATTGGCGCAAGGATAGGCGGCTCGGCCGGGACCGGCAATTCACAGGGGCTTGTGCGGGGGCGGCGGCGATGAGGCTAGGAAGCAGGGGCGCCGGTGGCGCCGGCGACGGCGGCCAAGAGGGCTGCCGCATCGAAGGGCTTGGCGAGCGTAGCGACGGCGCCGGCGCTCTGCGCAAACATGAGCAGGCTCCTGCTGCCGCCGGACATGGCGATGATCGGCACCGTTCGATCCATCTCCTGCAGCATGACGATGGTCTCGATGCCGTCCCGGTTGGGCAGAATTATGTCGGTGATGACGAGATCGGGACGACGCTCGGCGAAGCTCTCGATGCCGTGGTTGCCGTCGGCGACGGAGCGAACCACATGGCCGCTCCCCTCCAGCATGGCGCGGACCACCTTGCGGTATTGCGGATCGTCTTCGATGAGGAGAACCGCAGCCATGCGCATGCCGATCCGGCTTGTGGTGAAAGCGGCGCCTCAGAGGATTTAGGGCAAATTCACATCAAAGTCAAAACACTGCCGGCGGATCGGCGCTAAACTGCGCTCGCTATTGCGCCGGTTTGGGCAACAAAGGAACCAAAGTGGGAATCGTCGCTCCGGCATTGGCGAGACTGATGCGCGCCCGCGAAACCTTGCTGGTCGGGCTCGCCGTGCTCATTGCCGTCGTCGCGGCGGCGCTGGTCATTGCCCGCACCTATGTCGACACCCAGGAAAGCCTCTACACCGACGCCGAGATCGCGATGGCGCACGCCACGCAGGATGCGGCGAGCGAGGCCAATCACCTCTTCATCCCGGCCTGGAGCGCTGCCGAGAACGTGCTGGAAGCCGGCCTGCCCGAGCTGGCGGCGGCCGAGGCGGAAAGGCTGTTCTTTGCGCTGGCCACCGTCTCGGTGCGCCACGCGGCGCAGATCAATGCCGTCTATATCGGCTTTCCCGACGGCTCGTTCATGCTGCACGAGGAGTTCGTGCCGCGCGAGCTGAGCGAGCAGCCCTCGGCCGAAAAGATGCTGAGCCGCATGGTCGCCGAGGCGGGTGTCAGGCGCATCATCGACCGGCGCCCGGGCGGCTCCGGCGATGCCTGGTACCTGCAGGATCGCCAACGCGGCGAGTGGGTGCGCGCCGACGCCCGCGCCGTCCCCTACGATCCGCGCACGCGGCCCTGGTACCGGGCAGTGCTCGCCCGCGGCACCCCGATCTGGAGCGATCCCTACGTCTTCGTCTCGACGCGGGCGCCGGGCATCACCTTGGCGATGCCGATCAAGACCCGTGCCGGCGCGCTCTGGGGCGTGGTCGGCGTCGATATCGGGCTCGGATCCTTATCCCAGATCATGGATGGGTTCCGCCGGAGCCATCTCGGCCCGAGCGGCATGATCTTCATCGGCGACGGCGACGGCCGGCTGCTCTCCCATCCCGACCTTCGCCGCCATATCGAGGCCTTGAGCGAAGACGGTCTGAGCGATACCGCCAATGTCAGCCTCGTGCATCGCGCCGATGCCGCCGACCTCGCCTTGTTCCGGGCGCTGGGGGCGACCCAATCGGCGGCGCGCGCCGAGGCCGAGTCGGGCATCATCATCGGCACCCGCGCCGCCTTGGACAAGAACGTGGCGCCCCCGGCCTTCCTCTATATCGGCCAGTCCGCCGACGAGATCGCCGGCGATGCGATCGCCGAGCTCAAGCGCAACCTCGCCATCCTGCTGGCGGTCATCGTCGTGGCGCTGGCGATCGCCGCCTACGCGGTCAAGCTCAGAAACGAAGTGACGCGGCGGCGGGCGACGGAGCGGGCGCTCATCGAAGCCAAGCACGTGGCCGAGGAAGCCACCCGGGCGAAGTCGTCCTTCCTCGCCATGATGAGCCACGAGATCCGCACGCCGATGAACGGCGTCATGTCGATGGCCGAAATGCTGGACCAGACGGATTTGAGCGAGGATCAGAAGAGCATGTCCTCGGTCATCCGCGGCTCGGCCGGGGCGCTGCTGACGATCATCAACGACATTCTCGACTTCTCCAAGATCGAGGCCGGCAAGCTCGAGATCGAGCGCGTGCCGTTCTCGCTCTTGGAGGTGGCGGAGGGCACGGGCGAGCTGGTGAGCCCGCGGGCGGAGGAGAAGGGGATCGACTTCGTGCTCGATCTCGATCCCGCGCTCCCCGATCGCCTGGCGGGCGACCCGACGCGGCTCAGGCAGATCCTGCTCAACCTCGCCGGCAATGCGGTGAAGTTCACCGATTCCGGCGCCATCACCATCAAGGCGCGCGCCGAAGGGATGCCGAAAGCCGGCGCGGTCAGGCTCCGCTTCGAGGTGATCGACACCGGGATCGGGCTCACGCAAGAGCAGCGCTTGAAGCTGTTCAAGCCCTTCGTGCAGGCCGACAGCTCGACCGCGCGCAAATATGGCGGCACCGGGCTCGGGCTCTCCATCTGCCAGCGGCTGGCGGCGATGATGGGGGGTGCCATCGGCGTCGAGTCGGAGGCAGGACGGGGCTCGACCTTCTGGTTCGAGCTGCCGTTTGCGATTGAGGGGGGCGCGGTCGGGGACGGAGCGCCCGTGCTGCCGGCAGTCGCCATTGCCGATGCGCGCGTGGTGCTGGTCGGCTTCGAGCCGGCGCGCCGCCAGATCCTGGAGCGGCTCTTGGCAGCGGCCGGAATCGCCGAAGTGCAAACCGTCGGCCCGGAAATCGACGTCGTCTCGTACCTCCGTGCCCGCTACCGGGCAAGCGGCCAGAGCGACATCGTGCTGGTGCGCGCCGGCCCAACCAGCCGCTCCGGGCTGGATCGGGCTGAGAGCGTTCTGGCGGCCGACGGGCTCGGCCAATGCAAGGTGGTTCTGGTCGCACCCCGGGGCATGGTCTCCAGCCTCGCCGCCGCCGATCGCCAGGGGCTGTTTGCGAGCTTGAGCATGCCTTTGCGCCGGCGCCGGCTGTGGCAGGTGATCGCCGCTTGCCTCGGGCGCGCCAGCCTGGACTCGCGCCAGGCCTCCGGCACGGATGCGGCGACGGGCTGGGCGCCGCCGGAGATCGAGCGCGCGCGGGGTGCAGGCGCCTTGGTGCTGGTGGCCGAGGACAACGCCACCAACCAGATCGTGATCAAGCGCCTCCTGACCCAGCGCGGCTATGCCCATGAGATCGCCAATGACGGTGTGGAAGCGCTGGCGCTCTACCGGCCGGGCGAGCACGGGCTGCTGCTGACCGACTTCCACATGCCGGAGATGGACGGCTTCGAGCTCACCAGGCGGCTTCGCGACCAAGAGCATGAGGGCGTGAGGTTGCCGATCGTGGCCTTGACGGCCGATGCCTTGCCCGGCACCGAGCAGCAGTGCCTCGCCGCCGGCATGGACGGCTATCTGACGAAGCCGATCGACTCGAAGGCGCTGACCCAGATCTTGGAGCGGTTCCTGCCGCAGGCGAAGGCGCTCCGGCGCCCGGGCGGAACGATCGCCGCGGCGCCGCAGGCCGCGCCGGCCGCGGCGGCAGCCGCACTGCCCGAGATCGACCCGCAGGTCTTGGATCTCGAGCGCCTGAAGGAGACCTTCGGCGGCTTCGGCGAGGAGGCTCGGCAGTTCCTGGCCGGCTTCGTCGCCGACGTGCCGCGCATGCTGGAGGAGATCACCGCGGCCTTGGCCAAGGAGCAGCAGGAAGCGGCACGGGACGCCGCGCACGCGCTTAAAGGTGCGGCGCGCTCCACCGGCGCTCAGCGCCTGGGCCAGCTCGCCGCCGACATCCAGGATTGCCTCGACGCCGAAGATTTGGAGACCGCCGGCGTGCTGAACCGGCTGCTCCAGCAAACCCACGCCGAGCTCCGCCAAGCCGTGGCACCGCTCATGCCTGCCGCCTCGTGAGCCGAGGGCGGCGCCTGTACCCGACCTCAAAGAACCCCCACCCTCCCCCGCGCTAACGCACGGGGGAGGGAGATTCAAAAGTGTTCGTGCGGCGCTCCCTCCCTCGCCGACAGGCGGGGGAGGGTCGGGGTGGGGGCATTTTTCGCTGCTAACGGAACCCGATCCAGCGCCCCTCGTCTTGTCTACAGCCGCGCTGCCTGCGCCTGCAGCTTTGCGAGCAGCCGGTCGAGGAGCGCGGATTCTGTCGGCGTGAGGGCGGCCATCAGATTCGCCTCGCGGCCAAGCGCCAAGGGCACGATCTCGGCATAGATCGCGCGGCCCCTGGGCGCCAGGCTCAGAACCCGGCGCCGGCGATCCGCGGCATCGCCGATGCGGCTGATAAGACGGCGATCGAGCATGCGTCCGACGGCGCGGCTCACCTGCACCTTGTCCATGGCTGTCACCCCGCAGATCTCGCTGGCCGAAAGCCGCCGATACCGGCCGAGGGCCGCCATTACCCGCCATTCGGGAATGGAAAGCCCGAAGCGCTCGGCATAGAGCCGGGCAATGGCGCGGCTCACCGTGTTGGTCAAGACCGAGAGCCGGTAAGGCAGGAAACGCTCGAGCTCGAGCCCGGGTGCGGCAATCGCTTCGGGGGGGCTTGGAATTGGTTTCATTTGCAACTAATATCCTAGCTCAAGGGCCATGGGTCAAGCGCCGCCCGCGGATCGGCGGCCGGGAGGAAGCGACATGCCGACGAAACCGGTGGCCGGTGCCGACGCCGTCAATCCGATGGGAACCGACGGCTTCGAGTTCGTCGAATACACCGCCCCCGACGTGGCCGCGCTCGGGCGGCTGTTCGAGGGCATGGGCTTCACCGCGGTGGCGCGGCACCGCTCGAAGGACGTGACCCTCTATCGCCAGGGCGACATCAACTTCATCGTCAACGGCGAGCCCGACAGCTTCGCCCAGTCCTTCGCCCGCGTGCATGGTCCCTCGGTCTGCGCCATCGCCTTTCGCGTCAAGGACGCGCCGGCCGCCTTGAAGCGCGCCGAAGCCTTGGGCGCCAAGCCCTTCGAGGGGCGGATCGGACCGATGGAGCTCAACATCCCGGCCATCCGCGGCATCGGCGACAGCTTGATCTACCTGGTCGACCGCTATGGCGAGCGCACCATCTACGACGTCGATTTCCGCCCGGTGCCGGGTGCCGATCCGAGACCCAAGGGTGCGGGTCTGCTGGCCATCGATCACCTGACCCACAACGTGCACCAGGGCCGCATGGATCACTGGGCGCGCTTCTATGAGCGGCTCTTCAATTTCCGCGAGATCCGCTACTTCGACATCGAAGGCAAGCTCACCGGCCTGAAGAGCCGGGCGATGACCAGCCCCTGCGGCAAGATCCGCATTCCCATCAACGAGAGCGCCGACGACAAGTCGCAGATCGCCGAATATCTCGAAGCCTATCGCGGCGAAGGCATCCAGCACATCGCGCTCGCCGCCCACGACATCTACGAGTCGGTCGAGGGCCTGGCGAAACGCGGCGTCGCCTTCTTGGCCGACGTCCCCGAGACCTATTACCAGATGCTGGCCGAGCGGCTGCCGGGCCACGGCGAAGACGTGGCGAGGCTGAAGCGCGACAAGATCCTGATCGACGGCGCGCCAACCGACAAGGGCGGCACGCTCTTGCAGATCTTCACCAAGACGGTGATCGGTCCGATCTTCTTCGAGCTCATCCAGCGCAAGGGCGACGAAGGCTTCGGAGAAGGCAATTTCCGCGCGCTGTTCGAATCGATGGAGCGCGACCAGATCGCCCGCGGCGTGCTGCAAGACGTGCCGCGGTCCTGAGCGAAGGGACGCACACCATGAGCAAAAGCTGGATCTCGTTCCCCCGTGTGGAAGGCATCGCGTCGCGCCAGGCGCACACCGATCTGCCCGACGGCACCTATGAGCGCGAGCTCGGCAAGGAGGGCTTCTTCGGGCCTTCGAGCCACATGATCCACCGCCATCCGCCCACCGCCTGGACCGATTGGCAGGGCCCGCTCCGCCCCCGCGCCTTCGATCTCGCCAAGCTCAACGGCATCGATGCCTCGCCTTGGGAAGCGGCCGAGCTCCTTGGCAACGCCCATCTCCGCCTCAGGCAATGGCGCACCAGCGGCGCCATGGACCACCTCGTGCGCAATGGCGACGGCGACGAGCTCGTCTTCCTGCATCAAGGCCGCGCCGAGTTCTTCTGCGACTATGGGCATCTCTCGCTCATCGACGGCGACTATCTGATGATCCCGCGCGGCACCCTGTGGCGGATCGAGGCCGCGGGCGATCTGACGGCACTCCTCATCGAGGCGACCGGCGACAGCTACTGCCTGCCGGAGAAGGGCATGGTCGGCCAGCATGCGGTGTTCGATCCGGCGATGCTGGACGTGCCGGCCATCGATGCCGCGTTCAAGGCGCAGCAGACCGAGGATCCCTGGCGGGTCATGATCAAGCGCCGGGGCCGGATCTCCACCGTCACCTACCCGTTCAATCCCTTGGATGCCGTCGGCTGGCACGGCACGTTGTTGCCAGTCAGGATCAATTGGCGCGACATCCGCCCGCTGATGAGCCACCGGGCCCACCTGCCGCCTTCGGCGCACACCACCTTCCTTGCCTCCCGCTTCGTCGTCTGCACCTTCGTGCCCAGACCGGCGGAGAGCGATCCCGGCGCCCTCAAGCTGCCCTTCTTCCACAACAACGACGACTTCGACGAGGTGATCTTCTATCACCGTGGGCGTTTCATGAGCCGCGACAACATCCATCCCGGCATGGTGACGTTGCACCCCTCGGGCTTTCCCCATGGGCCGCATCCGAAAGCCTTGGCGCTCGCCGCCAAGTCCCCGGGCGGGCAGATGCTGGACGAGGTCGCGGTCATGATCGATGCCCGCGATGCCCTCGACATCGCCACGCTGCCCGAGGGCGTGGAATGGACCGGCTATGTCGATAGCTGGAGGACGCAAGCGAAGGCGGCGGAATAGTCAAGAAACGATGAGTGCACCACGGAGACACGGAGAGCACGGAGACGAAAGGATCTAATGCGCGCCTTGCCCGCCAACGCTCCTTCTTCTCCGTGCTCTCCGTGTCTCCGTGGTGAATCTCCTAAAAGTCGAGAAGGGAGAGGCAAGAAACGATGAAGCTCGCATCATTGAAGCTGGGCGGCCGCGACGGGACGCTGGTGGTCGTCGACCGCACGCTGACCCGCGCCGTGCCGGTGCCCGACATCGCCCCCACGCTCCAGCGCGCGCTCGAGGATTGGGGCTTTGTTGCCGCCGAGCTGCGCTCGGTCTACCGCCTCCTCGATCACGACCAGATGCAAGGCGCCTTTCCCTTCGATCCGGCAGCGTGCGCCTCGCCCTTGCCGCGCGCCTATCAATGGGCCGATGGCTCGGCCTATCTCAATCATGTCGAGCTGGTCCGCCGTGCGCGGGGTGCAGAGATGCCGAAGAGCTTCCTCTCCGACCCGCTCATGTATCAAGGCGGCTCCGATTATTTCCTCGGGCCACGGGATCCGATCCTGGCCGGCTCCGAGGAGTTCGGCATCGACTTCGAAGCCGAGGTCGCGGTCATCGTCGACGACGTGCCCATGGGTATCGGCGCCGCCGTGGCCCGTTCCCGCATCAAGCTCGTCATGCTGGCGAACGACGTCTCCTTGCGGAACCTCATCCCGGGCGAGCTCGCCAAGGGCTTCGGCTTCTTCCACGGCAAGCCGCCGACGGCATTCTCGCCGGTCGCGGTCGAGCCTTCCGAGCTCGGGGCTGCCTGGGACGGCGGCAAGCTCAGCCTGCCGCTGTTGAGCCATCTCAACGGCAAGGAGTTTGGCCACCCCAATGCCGGGGTGGACATGAATTTCGATTTCCCCCGCCTCATCCAGCATGCGGCGCTGACGCGGCCGCTCGGCGCCGGCACCATCATCGGCTCGGGCACCGTCTCCAACCGGGATCCCGCGGCGGGCTATGCCTGTGTCGCCGAGAAGCGCACGGTGGAGACGCTGGAATCCGGCAAGCCCGTAACCCCCTTCCTCAAATTCGGCGATGTGGTGCGCATCGAGATGCTGGATGGCGGCGGCAGGACGATCTTCGGGGCCATCGAGCAGACCGTCGCCGCAGCGATGCCGGTGCGCTAGACGACACCCTGCACGTCCGTCGTGCGTTCTTCGACAGGCTCAGAATGAGCAGATTATGTGCATGGCATAAATACTGATGGCAAAAAGACGAGGCTCATCCTGAGCCTGTCGAAGGATGAGCTTGCCGAAGGACGCACAATCGCCGTCCGAGACTACGTCATGCGAGGGGAAACGAGGATGAAGCTCTACGGCTATTTTCGCTCGTCGGCGGCGTTTCGCGTGCGCATCGCGCTCGGCCTCAAGAACCTCGACTATGAAAACGTCTTCATCCATCTGCGCAAGGGCGAC
This sequence comes from Pseudomonadota bacterium, assembly GCA_016195085.1. Taxonomy (NCBI): domain Bacteria; kingdom Pseudomonadati; phylum Pseudomonadota; species Pseudomonadota bacterium. Next base: position 29,089 of record JACQAG010000039.1, read on the forward strand.
CAGTCGACGCCTTCTTTCCTCGGGCACAACCCGCAGGGATTGGTGCCGGCTCTGGCCGATGGCGCGGCCCTTCTCACCCAATCACTCGCCATCATCGAGTATCTGGACGAGACCCGCCCGCACCCGCCGCTGATGCCCTCGACCCCGGTCGAACGGGCGCGCGTGCGAGCGCTGGCGCAAGTCGTCGCCTGCGACATCCATCCGATCGACAATCTCCGGGTGCTCACCTACTTGACCGGCGATCTCGGCGTCTCGGAAGCCAATCTGCAGCGTTGGTACAATCACTGGATCCAGATCGGCTTCCAGGCAATGGAGTCGATGCTGGCGGGCCACCCCTCGACCGGCCGCTTCTGCCACGGCGACACGCCGGGACTGGCCGACATCTGCCTGGTGCCGCAAGCCTTCAACGCCCGGCGCTTCCAGCTCGACATGAGCGGCTTTCCCACGATCCGGCGCATCGTCGAGGCCGCGATGGCGCTCGCCCCCTTCGATCAGGCGCAACCCTCGAAGCAGCCGGATGCGGAGTAGACGCCCTACTCCTCTTAAGCCCCTCGCCCGCATTGCGGCGACTGACGACTCACGGATCGTTGATATCCTTGACGCTTCAGAGGAAACTGCTGGTGCCTTGCGTCAGGAGTTACCCCAAGGTTCAACCGACCCAATCACATACGCCCGCCCGACGACGGCGCTCTTGTCTGGACGTCTTGGTCAATAGTTCGGTAGCCCCAGCAGTACAGCGCAACTCACGCGGGAGATAGAAGGAGTATGAGCAACGGCGATTTGAACTGGATCACGAACTTCATCTGGGGGATAGCCGACGACGCCCTGCGCGATCTCTATGTGCGCGGCAAGTATCGGGATGTGATTTTGCCGATGATGGTGCTTCGCCGTCTCGACGCGGTGCTTGAACCCACCAAGCAGGCCGTGCTCTCGATGAAAGTGAACCTCGACAAGGCGAAGATCTCCAATCAGGACGCCGCTCTCCGGCAGGCGGCCGAACAGGCGTTCTACAACACGTCGCGCTTCACCTTGCGCGATCTGCGCAATCGCGCGAGCCAGTCGCAGCTCAAGGCCGACTTCGAGGCCTTTCTCGACGGCTTCTCGCCGAACGTGCAGGAAATCCTCGACAACTTCGAATTCCGCAATCAAATACCGAAGCTCTCGAAGGCCGACGTGCTGGGCACGCTGATCGAGAAGTTCCTCGATTCCGCGATCAATCTCGGCCCCAAGCCCGTGCTGAACGGCGATGGCTCGGTGAAGCATCCGGGCCTCGACAATCATGCGATGGGCACGATTTTCGAGGAGCTCGTCAGACGCTTCAACGAGGCAAACAACGAGGAAGCAGGCGAGCACTGGACGCCGCGCGACGCCGTCAAGCTCATGGCAAAACTGGTCTTCGTTCCGGTCGCCGATCAGATCACGTCGGGCACCTACCTGCTTTATGACGGGGCCTGCGGCACCGGCGGCATGTTGACGGTGGCGGAAGCGACATTGAACGAGCTCGCTGCGCAGCACGGCAAGAAGGTCTCGACCCACCTCTTCGGGCAGGAGATCAACGCGGAGACCTATGCCATCGCCAAGGCCGATCTGCTGCTCAAGGGCGAAGGCGAGGAAGCCGACAACATCGTCGGCGGTCCTGAATGGTCCACGCTCGCCAACGACGCCTTCCCCTCGCGCGAGTTCGATTTCATGCTGTCGAACCCGCCTTACGGCAAGAGCTGGAAGAGCGATCAGGAGCGCATGGGCGGCAAGGATGGCATGCGCGATCCGCGCTTCGTCATCAAGCACGCCGGCGATTCCGAATTCAGTCTCGTCACCCGTTCAAGCGACGGGCAGATGCTGTTTCTCGCCAACATGTTGTCGAAGATGAAGCACGATACGCCGCTGGGCAGCCGCATTGCCGAGGTTCACAACGGCTCGTCGCTGTTCACGGGCGACGCCGGCGGCGGCGAAAGCAATGTGCGGCGCTGGATCATCGAGAACGATTGGCTGGAAGCCATCGTCGCCCTGCCGCTCAACATGTTCTACAACACCGGCATCGCAACCTATGTCTGGGTTCTGACCAACCGCAAGCCGGCCCACCGGCGCGGGCGGGTTCAGCTCATCGACGCGACTGTCTGGTTCAAGCCGCTGCGCAAGAACCTCGGCAAGAAGAGCTGCGAACTGGCCGATGCCGATATCGAACGCATCGTCGAGACCTTCCTGAAGTTCGAGGAGAGCGATCAATCGCGCATCTTCGACAATGTGGAGTTCGGCTATTCGAAGGTGACAGTGGAGCGACCTTTGCGCGCGCGCGGCATCGATCCGAACCGCGCCTATGCGCCGAAGGAAATCAAGGCACTCAAGGATGAAGGCCGAATCATCGAGGATGGCGCGCCCGTCATCCGCCGTATCCACAAGCCCGGCAAGTCGGAGGCCGATGCGTTACGCGGGCTCTTCCCGGCCACGATCGAAGGCAAGCGCTGCGTGGTCGAATTCGAGCCCGACAGCGACCTGCGCGATACCGAGACGGTGCCGTTGACGGAGCCGGGCGGGATCGAGGCGTTCATTCGCCGGGAGGTGCTGCCGCATGCACCTGATGCGTGGATCGAAGAGAGCAAGACCACGATTGGCTATGAGATCAGCTTTACGCGTTACTTCTATAAGCCGCGGCCGCTGCGCCCGTTGGAAGCGATCCGCGCCGACATCCTGGCGCTGGAGCGCGAGACGGACGGGCTGATGGCCGACATCATTGGAGCCAATCGATGATCGACGGGCTTCGCCCCTACCCGGAGATGAGTCCGACCGGGTTGCCGTGGTTAGCCGAACTGCCGACCGCTTGGGAAGTCCATCGCGCGAAATACTCCTTTCGCGAAGTGGATGACCGGTCAGAGGAGGGGGGCGAGGAGTTGCTCTCGGTTTCGCACAAGACGGGCGTGACCCCGCGCAGCCAAAAGAACATCACGATGTTCATGGCGGAGAGCTATGAGGGGCACAAGGTCTGCCGTCCGGGTGACGTTGTCGTAAATACGATGTGGGCGTGGATGGCAGCCATCGGCGTAAGCCGCCACGTCGGCATTGTCAGCCCTGCCTACGGTATCTATCGGCCGAGAACGACCAACCAATTTGAACCAAAGTATCTCGACTACCTGCTGCGGACTGAGGTCTATCGGGCAGAATATGTGCGCAGCTCGCGCGGCATCACGACATCGAGGCTGCGGCTCTATCCGCCAGATTTCCTCAACATCCCATTCGTGCAGCCGCCCCTCGATGAGCAGCGGCTGATCGTGCGGTTTCTGGATTGGCACGGGGCGCAGACGGCGAAGCTGATCCGCGCCAAGAAGAAGCTCATCGCGCTGCTGGATGACCAGAAGCAGGCCATCGTCCATCGCGCCGTCACGCGCGGCTTCGACCCGAGCGTAAAGCTCAAACCCTCCAGCATCCACTGGCTCGGCGACGTGCCGGAGGGGTGGGAGGTGATTCCTTTCAAGCGATGCATTGGGTTCCAAGAGGGGCCAGGCATTATGGCGCTCGACTTCCGAGATGTCGGGATTCCGCTGTTGCGGATAGCTGGGCTGCATGGCGATGAGGCAACCCTTCGCGGGTGCAATTTTCTCGATCCCGACATGGTTGATAAGCGCTGGCCGCACTTCCGAGTCCAAGAAGGAGACTATTTACTCAGCTCTAGCGCGAGCACGGGCAAAATATGTCTCGCTACCAAAGTCGTTGAAGGTGCAATCCCGTATACGGGGATCATTCGCCTTTGGCCGATTTCAAGCAACGTATCCATGCCGTTCCTGAAGTACTTGATCAGCGCACGTCCGTTTCAGGATCAGCTCGATGCCGCAAAATCAGGCGTGGCCATCGAACATTTTGGACCGACCCACCTAAAACGTATTTTGATTTGCCTACCGTCTCGATCTGAACAAGATGTCCTTGCTCAACATATCGCGGAAACGACGGTGCGGTTCGATATAGCGGCAACCGCCGTCGAACGCGAGATCGCCCTGCTTCAGGAATTCCGCGCTCTCCTGATTGCCGATGTCGTCACCGGCAAGCTCGATGTGCGCGCGGCCACAGCGAGCTTACCCGAGATCACTGAAGCGGAACCCATCGACGAAATTGCGGCCGACGATCTCGAAGAGGAGGTCGGCGACAACGAGAACGAGGAGGTTGCCGCCTGAGGATGCCCGTTCCCGCCCAGCCCAAAATCTACCACATCGTGCACGTCGATCGCCTGGCTTCGATCATCGCGGACGGCTTCCTGTGGTCGGACGCGATGATGGTTCAGCGGCCGGGTGTGGGCACGACAATCGGCATGAACAACATCAAGGCTCGCCGCTTGAACGAGCTTCGTCTGAGCTGTCACCCCGATCTGCGTGTGGGGCATTGCACCCCGTTCTACTTTTGTTCAAGATCGGTTATGCTTTATCTGATCTACAGAAGGAACGAGGAGCTTACTTACAGGGGTGGGCAAGAGCCGATTGTTCATCTTGAAGCCGATCTTCATGCCACCATCAGCTGGGCTCAGCAAAACAATTTGCGCTGGGCGTTCACCCTGTCGAATGCAGGCGCATATTATTTTGAAGATCGTTCGGATGTCGCAAATCTTGGCGATGTCAACTGGGACGCAGTTCAGGCCCGCCAATGGTCCGGAAATGGCGTTTCGCGATCCGTGAAGGAAGGCAAGCAAGCGGAGTTCCTGATAGAGCGCTCATTTCCGTGGCATCTAGTGGAGCGCATCGGCGTTCACTCCCAGGGCATCGTGCCCCTGGTATCGAACGCGATGCAGGGCGCGGCGCATCGGCCGAGAATCGAAATAAGAAGGGAATGGTACTATTGAGGGGGAGATGGCGATGATCGAATTCAGGATCGGAGATATCTTGAAGGCGGACGCCGAAGCGCTCGTCAACACGGTCAATTGCGTCGGCATCATGGGCCGCGGCATCGCGCTTCAGTTCAAGAATGACTTCCCGGAGAACTTCAAGGCTTACGAAGCCGCCTGCAAGCGCAAGGAAGTACAGCCGGGGAAGATGTTCGTGTTCGAGACGGGCACGTTTACCAAGCCGAAGTTCATCATCAACTTCCCGACCAAGCGCCACTGGCGCGGCAAGAGCCGAATCGAGGACATCGAGTCCGGCCTGAAGGCGCTGGTCGAGGAGATCCGCAATCGTGGCATCCGCTCGATCGCCATCCCGCCGCTCGGCAGCGGCCTCGGTGGACTGAACTGGGCTGACGTGCGCCCGCGTATCGAAGCGGCGCTGCGGGACATCAACGATCTGAACGTCATCGTGTACGAGCCCAACACCGCGCCGGTCGCGACCAAGTCACGCGAAGTCCCCAAAATGACCCCAGGGCGCGCGGCGCTGGTCGTGCTCATGCACCGCTATCTCGGCGGCCTGATGGACCCGTTCGTGACGCTGCTGGAAGTCCATAAGCTCATGTACTTCATGCAGGAAGCCGGCGAGAAGCTGCGCCTGCAATACGCCAAGGCCGCCTATGGCCCCTATGCCGAGAACCTTCGGCATGTGCTTAATACGGTCGAGGGGCATCTCGTATCGGGTTATGCCGATGGCGGCGACGCGCCGGACAAGCAGATCGAGCTCGTTCCCGGCGCGGTGCAGGACGCCGAGGCCTTTCTGAGTGACAAGCCGGAGACAGTCGACCGCTTCGATCGCGTCGGCAAGCTGGTCGAAGGATTCGAGACGCCGTTCGGGCTTGAATTGCTCGCAACCGTCCATTGGGTCGCCACGCGCGAGAATGCGGCAAGCGCCGAGGACATGACGGCAAAGGTCTATGCCTGGAGCGATCGGAAGAGGCGCTTCTCGCCGCGCCAGATCGGGATCGCGTTTGAGACCCTTCGCGCGAAGGGGTGGCTTGTGGCTGCGTGAAAACCGACACCTCGGAAAAAGGCCTGGAGGCCCTCATCGTCGCCGACATGATGGGCCGTGCGACGGCGCCGCCGGCTGGTCGATTATCCGAGGAGCCGGAACCCTTTGTCGGCCTGCACAATTGGCTGCTCGGCGATCCGAAGGCCTATGACCGGGCATGGACGGTCGATCTCGTGCAGTTCCGCTCCTTCATTGCCGCGACCCAGCCGCCATTGCTGGCGGCACTCGATCTCGACAACGACAGCCCGGTACGCCAAAAATTCCTGATGCGGCTGCAAGGTGAGATCGGCAAGCGCGGCGTCATCGATGTGCTGCGGACCGGGCTCAAGCATGGCCCGCATGACGTGGACCTATTCTACGGAACGCCGTCTCCGGGCAACATCAGGGCCGCCGGCCGCTTCGCGCTGAACCGATTCTCGGTCACGCGCCAGCTTCGCTATAGCCGCGACGACACTGCCCATGCGCTCGATCTGGTGCTGTTCATCAATGGGCTGCCCCTGGCAACATTCGAGCTCAAGAACAGCCTGACGAAGCAGACGGTGGAAGACGCCGTCGAGCAATACAAGCGCGACCGCGATCCGCGCGAGAAGCTGTTCGAGTTCGGCCGCTGCATCGTTCACATTGCGGTGGACGACGCGCAGGTGAAATTCTGCACTCACCTCAAGGGAAAGAGCTCGTGGTTCCTGCCGTTCAACAAGGGCTGGAACGACGGCGCCGGCAATCCGCCCAATCCCGCGGGATTGAAGACGGATTACCTCTGGAAGAGCATCCTCACGCCATTGAGCCTCACGGACGTCATCGAGAACTATGCCCAAATCGTCAAGCGGAAAGATCCAAAGACCGGCAAGGTCAAACGCGATCAGCTCTTCCCGCGCTATCATCAGCTCGATGTGGTCCGCGAACTCCTCGCCGATGCCAAGCTAAAGGGCGCCGGCCGAAGAGTGCTAATCCAGCATTCAGCCGGGTCGGGGAAATCGAATTCGATAGCGTGGTTTTCGCACCAACTCGTTCGGCTCGAGAGCGGTGCCGCTCAAGTCTTCGACTCCGTGATCGTGGTGACCGACCGTCGCATTCTCGATCAGCAGATTCAGGACTCGATCAAGCAATTCGCTCAGGTGGGTGCCACCGTCGGCCATGCCAAACATTCCGGCGATCTTCGCCGCTTCATCTCCGAGGGCAAGAAGATCATCATCACAACGGTTCAGAAATTTCCGTTCATTCTCGACGATATCGGCTCGCAGCATCGAGACCGCCGCTTCGCGATCATCATCGATGAGGCGCATTCAAGCCAAGGTGGCAAGGCCGCTGCCGCGTTGAACGCCGCGCTGACGGGCGCAGAGGACGGTGACGACGCGGAAACGGTCGAAGACAAGATCAACGCGATCATGGAGCAACGAAAGATGCTCCCGAACGCCAGTTATTTCGCCTTCACCGCGACGCCGAAAAACAGGACCCTCGAGATATTCGGAGAACCCTTCCCCGAAGGCGACACGATCAAACATCGACCCTTCCACTGCTACACGATGAAGCAGGCGATCCAGGAAGGCTTTATCCTCGACGTGCTTCGCTACTATACGCCGGTCAATAGCTACTATCGCCTGGTCAAGACCGTCGCCGCCGACCCTGAGTTCGACACCAAGCGCGCCACCAAGAAGCTGCGCCGCTATGTCGAAAGCAACGACCACGCAATCCGCCTCAAGGCCGAGATCATGGCTGATCATTTCCACGAACAGGTGCTGGCGCTGAACAAGATCGGAGGTCAGGCGCGCGCCATGGTCGTTACCTCAGGCGTGGAGCGAGCTATTCAGTATTTCCAAGCGATCAGCGCCTATCTCGTCGAACGCAAGAGCCCTTACCGCGCGATCGTCGCCTTTTCCGGCGACCATGAGTTCCGCGGCCCCAAGGTGAGCGAAGCCAGCCTGAACGGCTTCCCGTCGAAGGATATCGTCGATCAGATCGAGAATGACCCGTATCGGTTCCTAATCTGTGCCGACAAATTCCAGACGGGCTACGACCAGCCTCTGCTTCACACGATGTATGTCGACAAGGTGCTTTCGGGCATCAAGGCTGTCCAGACGCTCTCAAGGCTGAATCGGGCTCATCCGCAGAAGTACGACGTATTCGTGCTCGATTTCATGAACGACACGGAAACGATCCGCGCCTCATTCGACACGTTCTATCGCACCACGATCCTCAGCGACGAAACCGACCCGAACCGATTGCACGATCTCAAGGCAGCCCTCGACGGCTACCAGGTTTATCAGCGCGGGCAGATCGATCAGCTCGTCGAACTGTATCTGTCGGGCGCCGACCGGGATCGTTTGGACCCGTTCCTCGATGCCTGCGTGGCCTCCTATAATTCCCAACTCGATGAAGACGGACAGGTTGATTTCAAGGGGAAGGCGAAGGCGTTTGCCCGAACCTATGCATTCATCGCATCAATCCTGCCCTTCACGAACTCAGATTGGGAAAAGCTCTCGATATTCCTGAATTTCTTGCTTCCGAAGCTGCCGGCACCGCGCGAGGAAGACCTCTCCAAAGGCATCCTCGAAGCCATCGACATGGACAGCTATCGGGTTGAGAAGCAAGCGGCTCAGCGCGTTCAACTGGCCGATCAAGATGCGGAGGTCGATCCCGTTCCCACCGATGGCGGCGGGCGCAAGGCTGAACCTGAGCTTGACCGGCTTTCCAACATCATCAGGAACTTCAACGACCTCTTCGGCAATATCACTTGGGAAGATGCCGATCGAATTCGACAACTGATCGCGACCGAGATCCCGAACAAGGTTGCCGCGAACGAAGCGTACCAAAACGCGAAGCAGAACTCGGACAAGCAGAACGCTCGCATCGAACACGATAAGGCGCTGGCGAGCGTCATCGTTGGATTGATGAAGGACGACACGGAATTGTTCAAGCAATTCAGCGATAATCCTGAATTCAAGCGCTGGCTGACCGACACGATTTTCTCGGCGACCTACGATCAGCTTGACGGCAAATAAATAGACCGCCCGATCGCTAGAACCCGATATCGACCCCCTGGGCCGGGCGCCACTTGATGAGGGCGTTCTCCAACAGCGTGATCAGGGACTCGGCCACCAGCGCCACCACGCCCAAGACGAACATGGCCGCGAACACGCCGGCGGCGTTGAACGTGCCCTGGGCGGTGGCGATCAGGAGGCCGATGCCTTTGCGCGCACCCAGGAACTCGCCCACCACCGCACCCACCAAGGCGAAGCCGAAGCTCACATGCAGGCTGGCGATGATCCAGCTCAGGGCCGAGGGGATCACCACCGAGAGTGTGACCTGGCGCGGCGAGGCGCCGAGGATGCGGGCATTGGCGATGAGGTTGCGGTCGGCCTCGCGCACGCCTTGAAAGGCGTTGCCGAAGACCACGAAGAACACCATGACCACGGCCAGCGCCACCTTGGAGGGCATGCCGAGGCCGAGCGAGATGATGAAGATCGAGCCCAGCACCACGCGCGGGATCGAGTTCGCGACCTTGATGTAGACGCTGAAGATGTCGGCCAGCAATTGATTGCGGCCGAGCCCGATGCCGCAAAACACCCCGAGCACGGCGCCGATGAGGAAGCCCAGCACCGTCTCCTCCAAGGTCACCAGCACCTGCTCCCAGAGCGGACCCTGGGAGGTGCCCTCGGTCATCCATTCCCAGAGCTGGTCGGCCACGTCGCTCGGCATGGCGAAGAAGAACGGGTCGATCGCCTCGGTGCGGGCGGCGAGCTCCCAGCCGCCGAGCATCGCCACCAGCACGGCGATGCGCAGGGTGATCACCAGCCGGCGGCGGCGCTGCATTCGGAGGAGTGCGGCCACGGTCTCGGCGGTGGGCTTGGGGGGCGTCTGGCTCTCAGGGGCCGACGCGGTCTCGATGGTCGTGTTCATGGCTCAGCTCTCCAGGGCGCGGGAGCGGCGATAGCTGATCATCACCTCGTCGCGGAGATCGTTCCAGATCATCTTGGACAGCTCGATGAATCTCGGCTCGTAGCGGATCTCCGAGGTGACCCTGGGCCTCGGCAGGTCGATGTCGTAGACGGCCTTCACCGTCGCCGGACCCGCCGTCAGCACGAACACCCGGTCGGCGAGCGCGATCGCCTCCTCGAGATCGTGGGTCACGAACACGACCGAGGCCGAGCCCGCCGACCAGAGCTGCAAGAGCTCGTCCTGCATCAAGACCCGCGTCTGCACGTCGAGCGCGCTGAACGGCTCGTCCATGAGGAAGATCTCGGGCTCGTTGATGAAGGTCTGCGCCAGCGCCACGCGCTTGCGCATGCCGCCGGAGAGCTGATGGGGATAGTGCTTCTCGAAGCCGGCGAGACCCACGCGCTTCACCCAATCGCCGGCCCGGCGATAGGCGTCCTCGCGCCTAGCGCCCCGGAACAGCGGACCGGCGACGACATTGTCGATGACGCTCCGCCAGGGAAAGACCGCATCGGCCTGAAAGACGAAGCCGACCCTGGGATCGATGCCGGTGACCGGAGTTCCCATGACGCGGACCTCTCCTTGGGTCGGCCGGGCGAGGCCGGCCACCAGGGTCAAGGTCGTCGACTTGCCGCAGCCCGTGGGCCCGACCACCGCGCAGAACTCACCGCGCTTCACCGTCATGTTGAAGTCGCGGAGCGCCTGCAGGCTCTTGCCCTCCGGCGTCACGAAGCTGCGCGCGACAGCCTCGAGCTCGATCGCCGGCGCCACACTCGATTGAGTCGTGCTCACAGGCACCTCCCCGAGGCCCCTCACCCGCCTCGCTCCCGCTCGGCACCCTCTCCCGCAGTGCGGGAGAGGGGACCACGAGGACGGCCCTCTTCCCCCCTCTCTCGCACCGCGGGAGAGGGTCGGGGCGAGGGTCGAGCAATGCTACTTCACCTTGCTGACGAACTCCGTCGTGTAGGTTTTCGCCAGGTCGATCTTCTTGCCTTGCAGGTTCTTGCTGAAGGCCGAGAGCACCTTCAAGACCGTCTCCGGGCCGTCCGGCGGCATCGTGCCGTCGACCGTGAACATCGCCTTGCCGTCGGCGAGCGCCTTCACATACATGTCCTTGTCGCCGGCGTAGTAGTCCTTCGGCATCTGCTCGGTGATCTCGGCAGCGCTGTGCGTGTCGATGTAGTGCAGCGTCTTGACGAAGGCATTCGCCAGCTTCTGCGTCTCGGCTTTGTGCTTATTCACCCAGTCCGTCATCATGTAGAGGCATGCCGCCGGATAGGTGCCGCCGAGGGCCTCTTTGGTCAGCTCCTTGGTGCGCATGTCGACCAGCACCTTGGCGTCACCGGTCTTCAGCATGCGCGAGATGGTCGGCTCGGTGGTCATGCCGGCATCGATCTTGCCCTGCTGCATGGCGGCGATGAAGGTGTTGCCGGCGCCGACGGCAACCGAGGTGATCTCGCTCACCTTCACGCCGTTCTTGACCGCGAGATATTGGGTGAGGAAGTTGGTCGAGGAGCCGAGCCCGGTCACGCCCAGGCTGCGGCCCTTGAAGTCGGCGGGCGACTTGATCTTGTCCGCCAGCTTTGCCGACACCAGCTCGACCTCCCCCGGCGCCTGGCTGAACTGCACCACCGACATCAGCATCTTGCCCTTGGATTGCAGGTCGATGGTGTGGTCGTAGAAACCGACCACGCCCTGGGTCTCGCCGGCGATCAAGGTTTGCTCGGCATCGACGCCCGCAGGCTCGGTCAGGAGCTCGACCTCGATGCCCTCCGCCTTGAAATAGCCGAGGCGCTCGGTCAGCATCGCCGGCAGATAGATCTGCTTCTCCAGACCGCCGACCATGATGATGATCTTGGCGTCCGCGGCCTGCAGGCTTCCGGCGCCGAACGCAGACGCGGCCGCGATCGTCGCCCCTAACGCCAAGATTTTTGTCAAGGCACGCATAGTCGCTCCTCCCAAAATGACTCTTCACCTTGCCATGGCGCCGCGGCGGCGGGCAAGATCGTGGGGGGGTGCCCGAGCGAGGCGCTCGTCGCAGCCTTCCTAGTCGCAACACGCGACCTTGCCCAGCCCTAATGGGCGACCCACCGGGATCGGCAGCGGCTACTCTTGGCTGCGGGCCTCGGCGACGAGGGACTTGAGCGCCGCCTTGTCGAGCGCGCCCGGCACGAACTGCTTGCCGATGACGAACGCCGGCGTGCCGCCGACGCCGAGCGCTGCCGCCAGGTCATGGTTGCGCTTGAGGATCTCGTCGATCTCCGCCGATGCCATGTCGCGCTTGAGGCGGGCGACATCGAGCCCGACCTCGCCGGCGGTGCGGAAGATCGCCGCCTCGTCGAGCGCGCCCTTGGATCCCATCATGGCGCTGTGGAAGGGCTGGTAGCGTCCTTGCGCGCGCGAAGCGAGCGCGGCGCGGCTGGCGATGACCGAGTCCGGGCCGAGGATCGGAAACTCCTTCATCACCAGCCGGACCTTGCCATCCTCGCCCAGGAGCTCGGCCAGGCTCGGCTCCATCTGCTTGCAGTACGGGCAGCGGTAGTCGAAGAACTCGACGATGGTGACGTCCCCGGCGGCATTGCCCAGGACCGGCGCCGTCGGATCCTCCGTGAGCTCCTTCAGATGCAGGGCGACCGCCGCCTTGCCGTGGTCCAGCTCGGCCTGGCGCTCGCGCTGCTGCAGCACCTGGACGGCTTCGCGAATGATTTCGGGGTGGGTCAGCAGATAGTCGCGAATGAGCGTCTCGATCGCCCGCTTCTCATCGGCATCGAAGCTCTGCTTCTGCGCGGGCGCCGATGCGCCGAAAAGGAGGACCCCGCAGGCCGCCGCCAAGACGAGCCCAAGCCGACGAAGGAGCATGCCATCACCCAATCGAGGAACCGTGCCTGGCCGAGTATGGCCGGCGGTGCCAGCCCCGTCCATGCGGCATGCTAGCCGCGCTGCTGCCGTTGATGCTGGCGCTCGCGCTCGGCCTGCTGCAGCAGGTCCTGGGCGCGCAGCCAGCCCGGCGAGCCCGTCGGCAACAGCTGCTGGGCGCGCTTCGACTGCTGGATCGCATCGCGCAAGCGACCGTCGATGATCGCCTGCTCGGCCAAGGCGAGCGAGGCATCGCCGATGCGGTTCTCGCGTCCGTAGACGATGCCGAGCAAGCGCCAGGCGAGCGAGAACTCCGGCTCGTGATTGACCGCATCGGAAAGGTTCTGCAGCGCATCGGCATTGAGCTTCGGATCGTCGAGCTCGAGCTCGGTCTGCGCCAGGCCCACCCTGAGCAAGGCGGAGTTCGGCAGCAGCCGCACCGCCTCCTTATAGGAGGCCATCGCCGGCACGCCGCGGCCGTTCTCGAACAGCATCTGGCCCTTGAGCTCGTGATAGTAGGGATCGACCGGGTGCTCGGCGATGAGGCCGTCGATGAGCGCCAGCGCCCGGTCGAGCTGCGGTATCCGATAGTAGGCGATCGCCCTGGCATAGCGCGCATATTCGGAGTTGTCGGTCTCCGGATAGGATTGCAGCGTGCGCCCGAGCGGCTCGGTGAAGCCGAGCAGCTTCGCCCGCACCCGCTGGAAGGCATACACCGCCCCCGGCGCGTCCGGCCGATCGGCGAAGCGCGATTGGGCGACCGCGTTCTTCACGAAGTCGATGCGCTCGCGGGTGAGCGGATGGGTTCTGAGGTAGGGCGCTTGGCGCGAGGCGGAGAGCAGCTCCTGGTTCCACAACGTCTCGAAAAACTCCAAGAGGCCGCGCGGCGATTGGCTGGTGTGGTCGAGGAAGGTGATGCCGGCCTGGTCGGCGGAGGATTCCTGTGTCCGGCTGAATTGCAACACATTGGCGGTGGCGAGCGTCTGGCCCACGCCGGCGACCGCACCCAACGCGTTGCCTTGGCCGGTGGCGATCGCCGCGCCGATGCCGAGCAGCATCGAAGCGATGGCCAAGGCCGAGGCCCCCTGCATCTGGTCGTTCCAGCGCGAGAGATGGCCGCCGGCGATATGGCCGGTCTCGTGCGCGATCACGCCGATGAGCTGATTGGGCGTTTCGGCCCGCATGATGGTGCCGGTGTTGAGGAACAGATTCTGACCGCCGGCGACGAAGGCGTTGAGCTGGTTGTCGCGGATGATGTAAATGTGGACGTCGTTGGCATTCAGCCCGGCGGTCGTGAACAGTGGCGCCGCCAGGGTGCGGATGGTATTTTCCGTTTCCGCGTCGCGGATCAAGGATAACCGCTGCGCTTCGGCGATCGTCGGCGCATAACCAAACCAAGCCGCGAGCCCGGCAACGGCCATCGACGAAATGCGTTTTCTCAGCAAGTCCGCGCTTCCTTCGCCCGTGCGCCGTTTCCGCCGATACTGGCCGATGATCGTGCTCTTGGGCGCGGCGATTGGCCTTCAAGCATGTGGGAGCAGCAATCTACTAGGCAAGAGGCAAGAGGGCGATAGCTTCGCCGGCGGCGCCGTGGCCGACGAGCCCAGCGCCGCGCTGGCCGCCCGCGACATGCTGGCCGCCGGCGGCAGCGCCGCCGATGCGGCCGTCGCTGCTTCCTTCACCCTGGCCGTGAGCCTGCCCTCCTCGGCCGGGCTCGGCGGCGGCGGCAGCTGCCTCGTGTGGGAGAAGGCGAAGAAAGCGGCCCAGCTTCTCGACATGATCGAGCCCGCGGCCCCGCACGGCGACGTCGCGAGCCCGATGCTGGCCCGGCTCCTGTTCGCGCTCCATGCGCGCTATGGCCGCCAACCCTGGGCGCAAGCGGTCTCTCCGGCGGAGCAGCTGGCACGGTTTCCGCAGCCCATATCACGCGCCCAGGCGCGGGAACTTGCGGTGGCGCCGGCGGCGGTCTTGCGCGTGCTGGCCGAACAGCGCCTGTTCGTTCGAGCCGATGGCGGCGTGCTCGAGTAAGGCCAGCCTTCGGCGCAGGTTCAGCTCGCCGCCACGCTCGGGCAGATTCGCGCCCGCGGCGCCGGCGTGCTCTACACCGGCCCGGTCGCGCGCGAGCTGGCCCAAGCCTCGGCGGGCAAGATCTCGCTCGAGATGCTGAGCCAGACGCGCCCGCGCTGGCGCGAGCCGGCAAAGGTCGGCTTCGGCGACCGCACCGCCTATTTCACCATGGAACCGGAGCGGGCGGGGATGCTGGCGGCCCGCCTCCTCGCCCTGCTTGGCGACGGAAAGAGCTACGAAGAGACGCCCGAGGCCGAGCGCCCGCATCTTTTGGCCGAAGCGATGGCGCTGGCCGGGCGCGATCTCGCCCGCGACCAGATGAGCCGCGCCGGCGCGGTCCTCAGCGTTTATGGGCGCGACCAAGCCCGTTCGGCGATGGCCAGCTACCGCGCCGATCGCCATGCGTCCGCCGACAGCGCCGGTGCTGAGGCCCCGATGCCCGCGCCACCCATCGGTTCCACCAGCCTGGTGGTCACCGATCGCGACGGTCTCACGGTTGCATGCGCGCTCAGCATGAACGCGCCTTTCGGTACCGGACGCGCGCTTCCCGGCTTCGGCTTCCTCACCGCACCGGCCGAGCCCAAGGGCGAGGCCGCTGCCGCCGCCGTGATGGTGGGGACGCCCGACGGCGATCTCTTGCTGGCGGGGGCTTCCAGCGGCGGCAGTCCCGGCGCAGCCGCCTTGGATCAGGTGGCGCTCGGCGTGCTGGCAGACCACTTGCCGGTCGATCGATCGATCGCCCGCCCCCGCCTCTGGCATTCGGGCGATGCCGACGTGCTGTACGACGAAGCGCTGCCGGCTGCGATCGAGGAAGGGTTGCGGCGCCGCGGCCACCGGCTGCTTGCGGCACCTGCCCTGGGCCGCGTGAACGCGCTCGCCTGTCCCATCGGCATGGCGCGCGCCATGGAGCGCTGTCGCCTGGAAGCCGACCCGCGCAGCAACGGCATTTGGGTCGGCGGAGGCTGATCCTTGCTCAAGATCGCCCGCCGCGGCCTGGTGCCCCCGTTCATCGTGATGGATATCCTGCGGCGGGCCAACGAACGCGCGGCGGCGGGGGGCGACGTGCTGCATCTCGAAGTGGGGCAGCCCTCGACCGGGGCGCCGGCAGCGGTGCTGGCGGCGGCCCATGAGGCGCTCGACGGCGAGACCCTCGGCTATACCGAGGCCCTCGGCCTGCCGGCGCTGCGGGAGACGATCGCCCGGCATTACCGCGACTATTACGCAATCTCCGTGCCGCCCGGCCGCATTGCGGTGACCACCGGCTCGTCCGCCGGCTTCATCCTGGCATTCCTCGCCGCCTTCGAACCCGGCGACCGGGTGGCGCTGGCGGCACCGGGATATCCCGCCTACCGGAACATCCTGGCCGCACTCGGCATCGAGCCGGTCGAGCTCGCGGTCGGCGCCGAAAGCCGCTTCCAGCCGACCGTCGCCGATCTCGAAGCTGCGGGCCCGCTCGCCGGCCTCATCGTCGCCAGCCCGGCCAACCCGACGGGCACGGTCTTGAGCAGAGAGGCCCTCGGCCTCATCGCACAGCATTGCCGGGCCAACGGTATCCGCCTCATCTCGGATGAGATCTATCACGGCATCGGCTACGGCCCGGCGATCACCAGCGCGCTCGTCCTCACCCATGAGGCGGTGGTGATCAACAGCTTCTCGAAATACTTCTCGATGACGGGTTGGCGGATCGGCTGGATGGTGATGCCGGAGGAGCTGGTGCGCCCGGTCGAGTGCTTGGCGCAGAACCTGTTCATCTCGCCGCCGAGCTTGGCGCAACTGGCGGCGGTCGCCGCGTTCGGCTGCCGCGCCGAGCTCGATCGGAACGTCGCCCGCTATGCCGAGAACCGCGCCATTCTGCTGCAAGGTTTGCCCGAGGCCGGTCTCGACAGCCTGGCCCCGGCCGACGGCGCCTTCTACGTCTATGCCGACGTCGGCCGCTTCACCAACGACAGCGAGGCGTTTTGTCGGCGCCTCTTGGCCGAGACCGGTGTGGCGATCACGCCCGGCGTCGACTTCGACCGCGAGCGCGGCCACCGCTGGGTCAGGTTGTCCTTCGCCGGCAGCACCGAAACGGTCGCCAGGGCCGTCGACCGCATCGGTCCGTTCCTCCGGCGCTAGCGAATCATGCGGTTCCACCAGCCCCGCTTCGGCTTGTCGTCGTCGGGCGCTTCGCCACCGACGACGACGACCGGCGGATTGGGATCGACCGGCGCCGGCTCGGGCTCGCTCGGAGCGCCATTGCCGCGCGCCTGCGGGACCGGCTCCGGCGGCGGCACCGGCGTCAGCTCGCGGAGGGGAGCTGGCTCCGGCGGCGGTGCTGGCTCGGCCAGCTCCGGCCGATGCGCGGCGTCATGCTCCCCCCGCTCGCGATGCTCGTCGCCGTCGGGGGCGGCGATCGGCCGCGCCTCGACCGGTCCGTCGGCCTCGCGTTCCTCCAGCCGCTCGAAGATATCGGCGACATCGGTCTTGAGATCCGAGGGCGCCAATTGCGGGAAGGGTGCGGGGTAAGCGGGGGCGCTCGGCTCCACCGGCGGCGGCGGAACGCCCGCGTTCGACTCGGGTTGATCACTGCGCCGTCCACGACGCCGACCACCGCGGCGACCGCGGCGACGCCGGCGGCGCTCGGCTTCGCCCTCGCCTGCGCCGCCATCTGCGGCCGGCTCGGCGCCGGCATCGCGCGGTGCTTCGCCGGCTGCCCGGGGTGCCGCGGGTTCGCTTGCACCCTCGGCCGCGATCGGCGCCTCATCGCCGCGGCGACCGCGACGCCGACGCCGACGCCGACGACCGCGCTCCTCACCCTGTTCGCCGCGCGGGCTTTGTTCGCCCCGAGGGCCCGGTTCGCCGCGTGGGCTTTGCTCGCTGCGCCGGCCGCGCTCGCGTCGAGCGCCGCGCTCGCCCGGCTCGGCCGGCGCCGGCTCGGGATGGCGCTCCTCGCTATCTTCCGACTCCACGTCGGCGTCGACCGCCTCCTCGGCGGGCTCGTCCATCGGCGGCGGCACCACGGCGGCGACCGGCATCCCCACGTCTTCGGCACCGCGCAGCTTGGTGCGATCGATCCGGTGCGCCGGCGGGATCAGCGTGTCGTCCTGGTCGAGCAGCACGTGGAAGGCGTAGCGCTGCTCGATCTCGGCGACGTCCGCGCGCTTGTGGTTGAGGATGTAGAGCGCAACCCCGGCCGGTACATAGACCTTGATCTCGCTCGCCTTGCGGCGCACCCCCTCCTCCTCGATCGCGCGCAGCACATGCAGCGCCGTCGACTCGGTCGAGCGGATGTGGCCGGTACCCCCGCAATGGGGGCAGAGAAGCGTGCTGGCCTCGACCAGGCTCGGCCGCAAGCGCTGGCGCGACAGCTCCAACAGGCCGAACGGGCTGATGCGGCCGAGCTGGATGCGGGCGCGGTCATGCCGCATCGCCTCCTTCAGCCGCCGCTCGACCTGGGCGTTGTGCCGGCTTTCCTCCATGTCGATGAAATCGATGACGACGAGGCCGGCCATGTCGCGCAGCCGGAGCTGGCGCGCGATCTCGTCAGCGGCTTCGGCATTGGTCTTGAGCGCCGTCTCCTCGATGTGCCGCTCGCGCGTGGCGCGCCCGGAGTTGACGTCGATGGCGACCAAGGCCTCGGTCTGGTTGAGCACGATCGAGCCGCCGGACTTGAGCGGGACCATCGGGCTGTGGATGGCATCGAGCTGGCTTTCCACCTGGAAGCGCTGGAACAGGTGAACCGCCGGGTCCTTGTAGCGCTGCACGCGCTTGGCATGGCTCGGCATCAGCATCTTCATGAAGTCTTTGGCGGCTTTGTAGCCGTCCTCGCCCTCGACCAGCACCTCGTCGATGTCGCGGGCATAGAGGTCGCGGATTGCGCGCTTGATCAGGTTGGCTTCTTCATGGATGAGGCAGGGGGCGGTGGATTTCAGCGTCTGCTCGCGGATCGTGTCCCAGAGCCGGACGAGATAGTCGCAGTCGCGCTTGATCTCGACCTTGGTGCGCTCGGAGCCGGCGGTCCTGACGATGAGACCCATGCCGTCGGGAAGATCCAGATCCTCGATCAGCGACTTCAGCCGCTTGCGGTCGGGGGCGCTGGTGATCTTGCGGCTGACGCCGCCGCCTCTGGCCGTGTTCGGCATCAGCACGCAATAGCGCCCGGCCAGCGAAAGATACGTGGTGAGCGCGGCTCCCTTGGTGCCCCGCTCCTCCTTGACCACCTGCACCAGCAGGATCTGCCGGCGCTTGATCACTTCCTGGATCTTGTATTGGCGGAGGATCCGATGGCGCTTGCGCGCCAGGTCGTCGATCTCCTCTCCGCCCAAGGTCTCCACCGCCTCAGCCTGGGCCGCCTCCGGCTTCTCGGCCCGCTCGCTGGGCTCGGCTGCTTCGCCCGTCTCGGCCGCACCGTGGGTCGTGCCTTCGGCCGCCGCCTCCTGGGGACCCTCGAGCAGCACCGGCGCCGCCGTGGCCAGAGATTCCTCAACCAAGGCCGGGGCAGCGCCGCCCGCCTCGGAGACCGGCTCGCTCAGGCTCTCCGTGGAAACAGCCGCGGGGAGCGCCGGGGTGGCGTTCTCGTCGGGCTGCGCGGCGGACCCGTTCTCGCCTTCGGCGCCGTTGTCCCCGCGCTCGCCAATTGCGCCCTCTTGGCCCTCCTCGCGCTCGAGCGCGGCGTGCTGGGCCAAGAGCCGTTCGCGGTCGGCGATCGGGATCTGATAATAGTCGGGATGGATCTCGCTGAAGGCGAGAAAGCCGTGGCGGTTGCCGCCGTAGTCGACGAACGCGGCCTGCAGGGACGGCTCGACCCTGGTGACCTTCGCTAGGTAGATATTGCCTTTGAGCTGCTGCTTGGTCGAACTCTCAAAGTCGAAGTCTTCCAAGCGGTTGCCGGACACGACCACCACCCGGGTCTCCTCCCGGTGGGTCGCGTCGATAAGCATGCGTCTTGCCATGAATTAAATACTCCGCTGCGCCTCCCACCGGCTCCGCTGAGACCGTGCGGCGGGAGAGGCGGCTTCTGTCTTGGTGGAAGCCGGGCCAGGGTCGGAGTCCCCTCGTCGGACGGCGCCTCTGCGGCCAGCCAGGACGGGACATGACAACTCTGGGCGCGCCGCAGCGCGCGGCCGCGGCAGGCTTCGGGTTTCGATGGGAGGAAGGTCTCGCGCTGTTTCAAGCGTCGTCACGCGGCCTCATAAGGAGGCCTTCACCATGGGTTGGATCGACCGACCCACGGCGCCGGCACCAGCGGCGCTGGCGTGGGCGGCCCGAGGGCTCCAAGTCGATAGGCCTAACATAATGACCGGCTGGGGATTTCACAATGCTCTTCAGGCCTCGGCAAAAAGCCAGGCGGCGCCAGCACTTGCGGCTTGCCTGCGGCCCGGCGAGGGATCGCGCCGACACTCGTTGGAGGAATTCGCCCCAGGCGCAAGCCATTTGGCGTGACCGGCTGGGTGCAGTATATCTAGTGGGTTCTCATGTATTGGACCCAATAGCTTGATCGACTTCGGCTGGGCGGCGCGGCTTCGGCCATGGGCCTTGTTTGTCCTCGCTTTGGCTTTGAGCTGGCCCGGTGCTGCGGCCGAGACGATGGTCACCGCGGTCCGCGTGGCCAGCCAAGGCGACCGGCTGCGCTTCCAGCTCGACCTCAGCCAACGGCCGGAGTTCCGCGTCTTCCTCTTGGCCGACCCTTACCGGGTGGTCATCGACCTGACGCAAGCCGCCTGGCGCCTGGGGGAGCCGCCGCCCAGCTTCGCCGATGGGCCGATCGCGGGTTTCCGCTTCGGCCAGTTCCAGCCCGGCACCAGCCGCATCGTGCTGGACGCCCGCCAACCGCTGGTGGTGCAGCAGGCGCTCGTGCAAGAACCCCAGGCGCCCCTCGGCTGGCGGCTGCTGGTCGAGCTGCAGCCGACCACGCGGGAGGCCTTCCTGCAGGCCATGCGTCAGCCCGTCGGCGCGCCGCCGGCGAGCCAGGCAGCATCCCGGCCGCCCGCGGCCCCGTCCCAGCCGAAGCGGAGCGAGGCCAAGCGGGTGGTGGCGCTCGACCCCGGCCATGGCGGCGTCGATCCCGGCACCATCGGCGCCACCGGCACCTTGGAGAAGAACCTGACCCTCGAGGTCGCCCGCGAGATCAAGCGGACGCTGGAAGCGACCCAGCGCTACCGCGTCGTGCTCACCAGGGAAGACGACAGTTTCATCCGTCTGCGCGAGCGCATCCAGGTGGCGCGCGCCGCCGGGGCCGAGCTGTTCGTCTCGCTCCATGCCGATGCCCTGGGGGACGCCAAATTCCACGGCGCCACCGTCTACACGCTCTCCGACAAAGCCTCCGATGCGGAAGCCGAAGCCCTTGCCCAACGCGAGAACAAAGCCGACCTCATCGCCGGCATCGACCTGACGGACGAGGCGCCCGAGGTGACCGGCATCCTCATCGACCTGGCCCAGCGCGAGACCATGAACCTATCGGCGCGGCTCGCCGGCTATCTGGTCGAGGAAATGGCGCATGAAACGCAATTTTTGCGCAAGAGCCACCGATTCGCCGGCTTCGCCGTGCTGAAGGCGCCCGACGTGCCCTCGGCCCTGATCGAGCTCGGCTATCTGTCGAACCGCCAGGATGAGGCGCTGCTGACCCAGCCCGCCTACCGCAAGCGGCTGGCCGGCGTGCTGCTGAAGGCGATCGACCGCTTTTTCCAGGGGCGTACCGGAGCGAAGCGACCTTGATCAGACCGAGCGAAGCGGCTGTGATCAGGCCCTGCCAAGCGCTCCCGAGGCCGGGCTAAATTTCGCCACCGTTGTCGGATAGCCACGCCGGATCAATTTTAGGCTTGTCACACGCGCCCAGGCGGGCGCGGCAGCCGACAAAATGCTAGGGTAGCGGCTTCATGTTCCGAGCACTCGCCTTCATCTTCGCCACCCTCACGGTGCTGGCGGTCGCCGCCGCTGGCGGCGGCGTGTACGTGCTGTGGCATTACGGCCGCGGGCTGCCCGACTACACGCAGCTCGCCGACTATCAGCCGCCGATGGTCACTCGCGTGCATGCCGGCGACGGCCGGCTCTTGGCCGAGTATTCGACCGAGCGTCGCATCTTCGTGCCGATCGAGGCGATGCCCAAGGGCGTGATCAAGGCGTTCCTTGCCGCCGAGGACAAGAACTTCTACAGCCATCCCGGCATCGACGTCTTCAGCATGGCGCGTGCCGCCTTACAGAACCTGGCCAAGATCGGGCAGAACCGGCGCCCGATCGGCGCCTCCACCATCACCCAGCAGGTGGCGAGGAACTTCCTCCTCACCAACGAGGTCTCCTTCGACCGCAAGATCAAGGAAGCGATCCTCGCCTTCCGTATCGAGCGCGCCTACACCAAGGACCGCATCCTCGAGCTCTATCTGAACGAGATCTATCTCGGCGCCGGCTCCTACGGCGTCGCCGCCGCGGCGCTCAACTACTACAACAAGTCGTTGAACGAGCTGAGCGTGGCCGAGGCGGCCTATCTGGCGGCCCTGCCCAAGGCCCCCAACAACTACAACCCGCAGCGCAACCCCAGCGGCGCCAAGGCCAGGCGCGACTGGGTGCTGGACCGCATGCTGGAGGAAGGCTTCATCCGCCCGGAGGAGTATGAGGCGGCGCGCACCGCCCCCATCGTCATCAGGCGGCGGGACGAGACCGAGTTCGTGCGTGCCGATTATTTCGCCGAGGAGGTCCGCCGCGAGCTCATGCAGCGCTATGGCGAGCGGGGCCTCTATGCCGGCGGATTGTCGGTCAGAACCACGGTCGATCCCCGGTTGCAGGCGATCGCCGACAAGGCGCTCAAGGACGGCCTCATCGCCTATGACCGGCGCCATGGCTGGCGCGGGCCGCTCGGCGAGATCGCCGCCGGCCCCGGCTGGGCGGAGCGGCTGGCGGAGATTGCGCCGCCTGCGGGCATCGGCAGCTGGCAATTGGCGGTGGTGCTGACGATCGATCCGGGCGAAGCCGGCATCGGCCTCGCCTCGGGCGAGCGCGGGCGGATTCCCCTGGACGAGCTCCGCTGGGCGCGAGAGACCCGCGACGGCCAGACCCGCGGGCCGGCGATCGAGCGGGCGAGCAACGTGCTCGAAGCCGGCGACGTCATCATGGTCGAGCCGGTCGCCGCCGACGACAAGGGCAAGCCCTACCCGGCAGCGACCTTCGGACTCCGGCAGATCCCCGACGTCGGCGGCGGTCTCGTCGCCATGGATCCGCACACCGGGCGCGTGCTCGCCATGTCCGGCGGCTACAGCTACGAGATGAGCCAATACAACCGCGCGACCCAGGCGCAGCGGCAGCCCGGCTCGTCCTTCAAGCCCTTCGTCTATCTGGCGGCACTCGAGGCCGGCTACACGCCGTCCACGATCATCCTCGACGCGCCGGTCAGCTTCGATCCCGGCGCGGGCCAGCCGATGTGGCAGCCACGGAACTATGGCAACCAGTCGCTTGGGCCGAGCACGCTTCGCGTCGGGCTCGAGAAGAGCAAGAACCAAATGACGGTTCGCGTGGCGCTCGATATCGGCATGGATCGCATTGCCGAAGCAGCCGAGGCCCTCGGCATTACCTCCTATCTGCCGCGTTACTATTCGATGGCTCTTGGTGCCGCCGACACGACACTGCTCAAGATGACGACGGGTTATGCCATACTGGTGAATAGCGGCAAGCGCATCACGCCGACGCTCATCGACCGCGTCCAGGACCGCAACGGCAAGACCATCTTCCGCCACGACGGGCGCACCTGCGAAGACTGCCGGGACGTCGCCTGGCAGAACCAGCCGCCGCCGCGCCTGCCCGACGCGCGTGCGCAGATCGTCGACCCGGCCACCGCCTATCAGATGGTGTCGATGATGCAGGGCGTGATCGAGCGCGGCACTGGGATCCGCATCCGCGATCTCCGGCGGCCGCTGGCAGGCAAGACCGGCACCAGCAATGATGCAAAAGATACCTGGTTCCTCGGCTTTTCGCCCGATCTCGCGGTCGGCGTCTTTGTCGGTTTCGACCAGCCGCGGACGTTGGGCGAGAATGAGCAAGGTTCATCGGTCGCGGTGCCGATCTGGAAGGATTTCATCGCCGAGGCGCTCAAGGGCCAGCCGGTGATCCCGTTCCGCATCCCGCCTGGCATCCGGCTGGTGCGGGTCAACGCGCATGATGGGAAGCTCCCGGTCCCCGGCGACAAGGACGTGATCCTGGAGGCCTTCAAGCCCGGCACCGAGCCCGGCGCGCATCCGGCGATGAGCGAGCTCGAAGAAGAGCCGCCCATCACCGCGATCCCGGCCAGGGCCAGCCCGCCCGTCAACGGCGGCGGGATTTACTAGTCGCTGCACCAGCCAGCAGACAGAAGAGTCACCGCTGTTGGCCGCACCGGAACGGGGGCGCTAAGATCCGCGCCGCCCTAGGCTTCGCATGGGAGAAAGCATGGGAGAGCAGCTTGCCGCCTTGGCCCCGAGCCGGCTGAAGGCACGATGGCTCGAGGTCGAGGCCAACCGGCTCTCCAAGGAGGCATTTCTCGCCGAGGAAGCCGACGCGCTCGCCCGCTATCGCCGGCTTTGGAACGAGGCTCTGCCGCTGCCTGGCGCTGAGAGCCTGGAGGAAAGCATCCTCAGCGAGGTCGCGCGCTGGCGCGGGACCAGCGATCTCGCCTTGACGCGACGCCGCTGCGAAGCGGCTCTGGCCGCCCTCAAGGCGAGATGGCTCGCCACCGTCGATGCCGCGCGCTCCAAGGAAACGATCATCGCCTACTATGATCAGAGCCAGGAGCTGATCGAGGAGCTGATGTGGTGGCATGCGCTCATCGATGACACCTCGCCGCTTGCCTATGTGGCGGCGCTCGACTTCGCCAGGGCTCATGGCTGCCGCGACCTGCTCGATTTCGGCTCCGGCGTGGGCGCCGGAGCGATCCTGTTTCGGCCCCATTGCCGCATCGTCGCCTTGGCGGATGTGAGCTCGACCTTGCTCGCCTTCTGCCGCTGGCGGCTCGAGGCGCGCGGGATGGACGCGAAGCTCATCGATCTCAAGCAAGCGAAGCTGCCGGCGCGTACCTATGATTTCGTGACCGCGATGGACGTCTTCGAGCATCTGGACGACCCGGCCTCCGCCATCGATGCCATCGACGCGGCCTTGGTGCCGGGCGGCTACATCTATGGCCGCTTCGACTGCGAGCCCGAGGACGCCGATCGGCCGCAGCATATCCTCAGCGACTTCGTGGGCGTGTTCGAGCATTTCCGCCGGCGCGGCTTCACCGAAGTGTGGAAAGACGAGTGGTTCTGGGGCCACCAGGTGTTTCGCAAGGCCGGATGAGTTTGAATAGGAAAAGAGGGAGGGCAGCGGTGCTTAAAATTTGGGGACGCGCAACGTCGTCCAATGTGATGAAGGTGGTCTGGGCTTGCGAGGAGATGCGGCTCAATTACCAACGGATCGACATCGGCGGCTCGTTCGGAGGCAATCGCGAGCCGAAATACCTGGCGATCAATCCCAACGGCCTGGTGCCGACCATCGAGGACGATGGCTTCGTGCTTTGGGAGTCGAACGCGATCGTGCGCTACCTGACCGCCAAGCACGGCGCCGGCGGGCTCTGGCCGAACGACCTCAAGGTCCGCGCCGACGCCGACCGCTGGATGGACTGGGTGAATGGCGTCGCCACGCCGCCGATGGGCGCCATGCTGTTCGGCTATTACCGCACTCCCGTGGAGAAGCGCGATCCGGCCGCCCTGGAGGCTGCCCGCATGAAAGCGATCGAGGCCTGGACGATGGCCGAGGCGATCTTGGCGAAGCGCCCCTTTCTCGCCGGCGACAAGCTCAGCATCGGCGACATCGCCATCGGCCCACATGTGCACCGGTGGTTTTCCTACCCGATCGAGCGGCCGAACCTGCCCGGGCTCGCCGCCTACTATGGACGCCTCAAGGAGCGTCCGGCCTATGCCAAGCACATCGCCTTCCCGGTGAGCTGACCCGCGCCAGGTTCGATCCGGGTCTTGCGCTTTGGCCGTGAACACGGCAGTTTCCGCGCCCCGAAGGAGGGTCGTTCAGATGCGTGCCGAGGTCGAGCAGACCGTCACCCACATCAAGCAGGCGCTGGACTTGCTGAGGAGGCATCTTTGACTGGGATCGCGCGGTCAAGCGCCTGGAGGGGCTGAACGCGCTGGCGCAGGGCGAGGGGTTGTGGAACGACCCCGCCAAAGCGCAGGCGATCATGCGCGAGCGCACCCAGCTGGAGAAGGCCATCGGCGACACGACCCAGATCGAGCGCGCGCTCGAAGATGCGGTCGGCTTGCTGGAGCTGGGCGAGGCCGAGGGCGACAGCGCGGTCGTCGAAGAGGCGGAGCAGGCGATCTTCGCCCTCAAGCCCATAGCCGACCAGAAGCAGCTCGAAAGCCTGCTGTCGGGCGAAGCCGATGGCAACGATGCCTATCTCGAGGTCCATGCCGGGGCCGGCGGCACCGAGGCGCAGGACTGGGCCGAGATGCTGGCGCGCATGTACACGCGCTGGGCCGAGCGTCGCGGCTACAAGGTGGAATGGCTGGAGGAGAGCCCGGGCGAAGAGGCCGGGATCAAGTCGGCCACCCTCAAGGTCATCGGCGTCAATGCCTATGGCTGGCTGAAGACCGAGAGCGGGGTGCACCGGCTGGTGCGCATCTCGCCCTTCGACAGCCAGGCCCGCCGACACACCAGCTTCGCCAGCGTCTGGGTCTACCCCGTGGTCGACGAGACCATCGACATCGACATCCAGGACAAGGATCTCCGCGTCGATACCTACCGCGCCTCGGGTGCGGGCGGCCAGCATGTGAACAAGACCGAGAGCGCCATCCGCATCACCCATATGCCGACCGGCATCGTGGTCGCCTGCCAGACCGACCGCTCCCAGCACCGCAACCGCGCCACCGCCATGGCCATGCTGAAGGCGCGCATGTATGAGGCCGAGCTGCAGCGCCGCGAAGCCGAGGCGGCGGCCCAGGCCGCCGGCAAGACCGACATCGGCTGGGGCCACCAGATCCGCAGCTACGTGCTGCAGCCCTACCAGATGGTGAAGGATCTCCGCACCGGCGTGGAGATCGGCAATGCCGGGGCGGTGCTGGACGGCGCCATCGACCGCTTCCTCGAGGCCTCCTTGGCCTCGCGTGTGGGTGGCGGTGCCGATTCCGGCGCGCGCGCCTAGGATTCCTGCCGCGGATGCCCGGGCATCTCGAAAAATACTGGTAAAATCCGCATGTTAAAGGCGCTCGACGGAGCCCGTCGCTTAACCCTTCGGCAACCACTTCCGCGTTAGCATCCGGCCTTGTGCGAGCCCCCGTTCGGGACTATCGTGGGGCTGCTAAAATAGCCTAGTGGCCGAGGAGCCCAAGAACATGGCCAACTCGATCAACACCAATCATGGCGCCTTCGTCGCCCTCCAAAATCTCAACTCGGTAAATCGCCAGGGCCAGACGCTGGGCAACCAGCAGTCGACCGGCAAGCGCGTCAACAGCGCCGTCGACAATGCCGCGAGCTTCGTCATCGCCCAGCAGATCCGGGGCACGCTGCAGGCCACCTCCGCGGTGAGCCAGGGCATCAGCAATGCCCAAGGTGTCACCGCGGTCGCGCTGGCCGCCGGCAACGCGCTCTCCGATCAGCTGACCAATCTGCAGGCAACCGTGATCGCCGCACAGAACGGCGCCAACACCCCGCAGCAGCAGGCGATCTACGCCCAGGACTTCCAGGCGCAAACCGCGCAGATCAGCCAGACCATCCAGAACGCCTCCTACAACGGCACCAACCTGTTCAACGCCGGGGCGAACTCGGTCAACGTGCTGGCCAACACCGACGGCTCCACGCTGACGGTGCAGTCCAACAGCTTCTTCTCCACCGCCGCGGCCAATCTCGGCGCCCAGAGCCTGGCCACCACGGCCGGCGCCCAGCAGGCGTTCTCCGCGCTGCAGCTGGCCCAGGGCTCGCTCTCGACCGCGCTCGGCAATCTCGGGTCCGATACCCGCACGCTCTCCGCCCAGCAGCATTCGCTGCAGGGCCAAAGCGATGCGCAAGCCATCGGCCTCGGCAGCATCGTCGATGCCGATCTCGGCCGCGTCTCGGCGCTGGCGACCGCCAATCAGGTCCAGCAGCAATTGGCGACGCAGACCCTCAGCATCGCCAACCGCAATCCGCAGGTTCTGGTCAGCCTGTTCCGCTAGCAGCTCGACCCCGGGCGGGGTGTGATCTCCGCCTCAGTCCCGACCCTCACCCGCCTCGCTCTCGCTCGGCCCGTCGGTCCGCTCTGCGCGGCCCCGACCCCGCAATGCGGGAGAGATTCCATGGGGTGAGGGTCTTACCTCCGCTGTCCCAGGATGGGTGCCCGGGACTGGGACGCTGGGACAGGCCAAGCTCTCCCGAGCATAGACCCCCTTTCGCCAGGCCCGGACCGGCATCGGCAGTGGCATGTCCGCCGGTTTACGGCTAATTGTAGGGAGCGTCTAAGAAGATCCCGCTCGGGGATCCGGACGCTGGAGTGGGAGGCGTTGAGGTCATGCGGATGCGCATCGTCAAGACGGCTCCGCGCCGGAGGCAGGGATGACGCAGCTCGATACGCGGCGCGGTGCGGCCGCCGCTGGCGGCGGCGTCGGCGCGTTCGGCCAGGCCCGGCGGGGCGGGGCGTGGTGGAACGACGCCAAGGTCCGCGCCGTCCTCTACCAGCTCTTGGTTCTGGCGGGGCTGATCGTGCTGGGCTGGTGGTTCGCCAGCAATGCGATCGACAACATGCGCCGGGCCAACATCACGTCGGGCTTCGGCTTCCTCAGCCACGAAGCCGGCTTCGGCATCAGCGAGACGATCGTTCCCTATACGCCGGCGGACAGCTATGGGCATGCCTTGGTGGTGGGCTTCCTCAACACGATCAAGGTCGCCGTCATCGGCTGCTTGCTGACCACGGTGCTGGGTGTGCTGCTGGGCGTGCTCAGGCTCACCAAGAACCCGCTGCTCTCGCGCCTGGTGTCGGGCTATATCGAGGCCATCCGCAACATCCCGGTGCTGCTGCAGCTGTTCTTCTGGTACGCGCTCATCACCCAGCTCCCCGGCCCGCGGCAAGCGATCAATCCGATCCCCGGCTTCTTCCTGTCCAACCGAGGCATGCAGGTGCCGGCGCTCGAGCTCAATCCCTTGCACAAGATCGTCGCGGGCGTGCTTCTGCTGGGGCTGGTCGCCACCATCGCGCTCTATCATCGGGCGCGGCGCCAGCAGGAGCTGACCGGCCACCATAGCCCCGTGCTGCCGGCGGCACTCCTCCTCCTCGTGGGCGTGCCGCTCCTCATCGGCTACCTCATCGGCGCGCCGCTGACCTTGGAGATCCCCGAGCTGCAAGGCTTCAACTTCGCCGGCGGGCTCACGCTCTCGCCGGAGTTCAGCGCGCTCCTGTTCGGCCTCACCATCTACACCTCCGCCTTCGTCGCCGAGATCGTGCGCGCCGGCATCGAGGCGGTGAGCAAGGGCCAGTGGGAAGCCTCCGCCGCACTCGGGCTCAACCGGCGCCGGACCTTGCGTCTGGTGGTGCTGCCGCAGGCGCTCCGCACCATCATCCCGCCGATCACCTCGCAATACTTGAACTATACGAAGAACAGCTCGCTCGCGGTGGCGATCGGCTATCCCGATCTGGTGAGCGTCGCCAACACGACGATGAACCAGACCGGCCAGGCGGTGGAGTGCATCGCCATCTTCATGACCGTCTACCTGGCGCTCAGCCTCGGCATTTCCGCCTTCATGAACTGGTACAACACGCGCGTCGCGCTGAGAGAGCGTTAACCCATGGCAGATATCGCCGAGGAAATGCCCGGCTCCGGCGGCGGCACCACCGCTCCACCGGGAAAGTCCGCGAGCGCTTTGAGGCAGTTCGTGCTGGCGCTGTTCGGCACTCCCCTCAACGCCGCCATCAGCATCGTCTGCATTCTGCTCCTCCTCTGGATCGTGCCGCCCTTGCTCAACTGGCTGTTCTTCAACGCCACGTGGATCGGCACGTCCAAGGAATGCCGGGCCGCCGCCGGCGCCTGCTGGGCGCTCATCGGCGAAAAATTCCGCTTCATGCTGTTCGGCTTCTACCCCTATGAGGAGCAATGGCGGCCGCTGCTCGTGACCCTGCTGCTCTTGGCGATGATCGGCCTCAGCATGCTCAGGCGCTTGTGGCGGCGCGAGCTGCTCTACGCCTGGATCGTGACGCTGCCGGTCATGTTCGTATTGATGATGGGCGGCTTCGGCTTGAGCCTGGTGTCGACGGAGAAGTGGGGCGGCTTTCCGGTCACGCTGCTGCTCTCGGTATTCGGTCTGGCGCTTGCCTTCCCGCTCGCGATCTTCCTGGCGCTCGGCCGCCGCTCGCACATGCCGATCATCAAGACCTTGTCCATTTGCTACATCGAGGTCATCCGCGGGGTGCCGCTCATCACCTTCCTGTTCATGGCCTCGATCATCTTTCCCTTGTTCCTGCCGGCGGGAGCCAGCCCCGACAAGCTGCTGCGCGCCCAGATCGCCATCATCATGTTCGCGGCCGCCTATATCGCCGAGGTGGTCCGCGCCGGGCTCCAGGGAGTGGCGCGCGGCCAATACGAGGCCGCCGACGCGCTCGGCCAGAGCTACTGGCAATCGATGCGGCTCGTCATCCTGCCGCAGGCCCTCAAGATCGTGATCCCGCCCCTGGTCAACACCTTCATCGGGTTCTTCAAGGACACGACCTTGATCATCATCGTCGGTCTCTTCGATTTCCTTACCACGGTCCGCGGCGCCCTCACGGACGCGGCTTGGCAGGGTTTTGCCAACGAGGCTTATGTGTTTGCCGCGGTGGTGTATTTCGTCTGCTGCTTCACCATGTCCAAGTACAGCCAATACCTGGAGAAGGAGCTGAACCCGGAACGCCGCCGCTGAGAACGTCTCTAGGGAGCGGTTGCCAGGCATGACCGGGCTTGCATATCAAGGGTTGCATTCCCGGCAGGCCGGGCCTAAATAAGAGTGCTGCGGGATTTCGGACAAGAAACATTCATAATCGAGTCGCGCTGCCTCAATTCCAATTAGCAGTACGCAAGGAGTTTCAGCAGTGCCAAAGAAGCGAGTCCCTCTGCCCTCGGCCAAGACCACGAGAGCCAATCCCCGCGGCGCCAGCTCGATCGATGCCCATGTCGGGTTGCGGGTTCGCCAGCGTCGAACCCTGATGGGCTTGAGCCAGACCCAGCTCGGCGAGGCGCTCGGCCTCACCTTCCAGCAGGTGCAGAAATATGAACGGGGCTTCAATCGCATCGGCGCCAGCCGGCTGTTCGAGCTGAGCCGCGTGCTGGGCGTCCCCATCACGTATTTCTTCGAGGGATTGGGCCCGGACACCGAGGCGATCCCGTTCAGCCGCACCGGCGCGCCGGCGGTCGCACCCGACCCGATGAACAAGCGCGAGACCCTGGAGCTGGTCAGAGCCTATTACCGCATCGAAGACGTGGCTCTCAGGCGGCGCCTGATGGAGCTCATCCGGCAGATTGCCGGCGCCAGCGAGACGGTCGAGGACTTCGACGGCAGCGACAAGCAGGTCGCTTAGGCGGCTCGAGGCACCGGCCGGGGCCGTCAGGCCCGTGGACAAGAAGCCTACCGACACCCAATAGCCATGTGCGGGGATTCAGCACCGCGCATCCAACTCTTCCCCGAAATAAGCGGGGGCTTCGTGGACGGCCGGACCGGTGGGCTCGGCCGTGACGAACGCTACTCGGCGAGCGCCGGGACCTTCGCTTCCGGACGCGGCGCGGGCGGGCTCGGATAATGGAAGGCGAGCTTGCCTTCGACGAGATCGACAGTGACCGTGCCGCCGCCGGCGAGACGACCGAATAGCAGCTCCTCGGCCAGCGGCTTCTTCACATGCTCCTGGATCACCCGGCTGAGCGGCCGGGCGCCGTATTGCCGGTCGTAGCCCTTCTCGGCGAGCCAGTTGCGTGCCGCCTGCGTCAGCTCGATCTTGACGCCGCGCTCGCCCAGCTGGGTCTCGAGCTGGCCCACGAACTTGTCGACGACCTTGGCGACGATCTCCGGCGATAGCCCGGCGAAACCGATGATCGCATCCAGCCGGTTGCGGAACTCGGGCGTGAACAGGCGGTTGATCGCCTCGGTGTCGTCGCCTTCGCGCTCCTTCCTCTCGAAGCCGATCGCCGGCTTCACCATCTCGGCCGCACCGGCATTGGTGGTCATGATCAGGATCACGTTGCGGAAGTCGACCGACTTGCCGTTGTGGTCGGTCAGTTTGCCGTGGTCCATGACCTGCAGCAGGATGTTGAACAAATCCTGGTGCGCCTTCTCGATCTCGTCCAAGAGCAGGACCGAATGCGGATGCTGGTCGATGGCGTCGGTCAGCAATCCGCCCTGGTCGAAGCCGACATAACCCGGCGGCGCGCCGATGAGGCGGCTGACGCTGTGCCGCTCCATGTACTCCGACATGTCGAAGCGGGTGAGCTCGATGCCGAGGATGTGCGCCAGCTGACGCGCCACTTCGGTCTTGCCCACGCCCGTGGGACCGGAGAAGAGATAGCAGCCGATCGGCTTCTCGGGCTCGCGCAGCCCCGCGCGCGCCAGCTTGATGGCACTCGCCAAGGCTTCGATCGCCTTGTCCTGGCCGAAGACGACGCTCCTCAGATCCTTCTGCAGATCGCGCAGCACTTCCTTGTCGTCGGCCGAGACGCTCTTGGGCGGAATGCGGGCGATCTTCGCCACGATCGCTTCCACGTCCTTGACGCCGATCGTCTTCTTGCGCCTGGAGACCGGCACCAGCATCTGCGCGGCACCGACCTCGTCGATGACGTCGATGGCCTTGTCCGGCAGCTTGCGGTCGTTGATGTAGCGCGAGGAGAGGTCGACCGCCGCCTTGATCGCCTCGTTGGTATAGCGCACGTGGTGATGCTCTTCGTAATAGGGCTTGAGGCCGAGCAGGATCTTGATCGAATCCTCCGGCGAGGGCTCCTTGATGTCGATCTTCTGGAAGCGCCGGACCAGCGCCCGGTCCTTCTCGAAGTAGTTGCGATATTCCTTGTACGTGGTCGAGCCGATGCAGCGGAGATTTCCGCTCGCCAGCGCCGGCTTCAGGAGATTGGAGGCGTCCATCGCCCCGCCCGAGGTGGCGCCGGCGCCGATCACGGTGTGGATCTCGTCGATGAACAGCACGGCACCTTCCATCGCCTCCAGCTCGCCGATCACCGCCTTCAGCCGCTCCTCGAAATCGCCGCGATAGCGGGTGCCGGCCAAGAGCGCTCCCATGTCGAGGGCGTAGATGGTCGAGGCCTGCAGAACCTCGGGCACCTCCCCATGCACGATGCGCCGTGCCAGGCCTTCGGCGATCGCGGTCTTGCCGACGCCGGGGTCGCCCACATAGAGCGGATTGTTCTTGGTGCGCCGACACAGGATCTGAATGGTGCGCTCGACCTCATCCGCGCGCCCGATCAAGGGATCGATGCGTCCGGCGGCCGCCTTCTTGTTCAGATTGACGCAATAGGCATCCAGCGCCTCGTGGCCGCGCTTGTTGGACTTCTCGCCGGCGGCGGGAGCCGGCTCCTCGTCCGCACCCTGGACCCGGCGCTGCTCGGTCCGTCCATGCACCTTGGCGATGCCGTGGGAGATGTAGTTGACCGCATCGAAGCGGCTCATGTCCTGCTCTTGCAGGAAATACACGGCGTGGCTCTCGCGTTCGGAGAAGAGCGCCACCAGCACATTGGCGCCGGTCACCTCGCTGCGTCCGGAGGACTGCACGTGGATGACGGCCCGCTGCACCACCCGCTGAAAACCGGCGGTCGGCTTCGCCTCGTCGGCGCGCTTGGATACGAGCGCCGACAGCTCGCCGTCGATATAGGCCGCGAGGTCGCGCCTGAGGCGCTCGACGTCCACCCCGCAGGCCCGGAGCACGGCGATCGCATCCTGGTCTTCGGTCAGCGCCAGCAACAGGTGCTCGAGGGTCGCGTACTCATGATGTCGCTCATTGGCGTGATCGAGGGCGCGGTGCAGGGATTTCTCGAGATTCCGCGACAACATGAGACTGCTAATCCTTCTCCAGGGTGCACTGTAGGGGGTGCTGATGCTGGCGCGCGAAATCCATCACCTGAGTCACCTTGGTTTCCGCCACCTCATAAGTATACACCCCACAGATGCCGACGCCGCGATGGTGCACATGCAGCATGATGCGTGTGGCCTCCTCCCGGCTCTTGCCGAAGAAGCGCTCGAGCACATGAACGACGAACTCCATGGGGGTATAGTCGTCGTTAAGCATTAAAACTTTGTACATGGACGGCTTCTTGGTCTTCGGCTTCGCCTTGACCACAACCCCCGTCTGCGGGTTGTCACCGCCGCGCTTGGTGCCATTACCGGTGGCCCGGATCGTCATCGTGACGCTCGAATCCCATTAGCGAATGGTTCGGAGAAGATCATATTGGATTAAGGGAGCCCGGGAAAAGGGCCTAGCGACTACATGGCGTTCGCCGTGACATAATGACAACGGCCCGGCGAGGGGTCCCTCGCCGGGCCGTTTACTTCGATTCGAGTCGACCGGGTTAAGCAGCGATCTGCTTGAACATCCGCTCGACCGTAACGTTCATCCGCGCCTGGATCGGCTCGATCGCCTCATTGGTGGTCTTGACGCTGAGCTCGGAGAACTTGGTGGTCTCGACCACGGCCGCATCGAAGCTCTTCTTCGCCCAGTCATTCTGCAGCTCGACGAACTCGCGGAGCGTCTTCGCCGCCATCAACCCCTGCACGGCGGCCACGCTCTGCTCGACCGAGGCCTGGGTGAAGCTGACCCACTCCTTGCCGAGGTCTTCCATCGCCTTGGCGACGATGGTGCCGGACTTCACCAGGGCTTCGTAGTTGTCCTTGGACAGCGCGTTCAGCTCGTCATAGCCCTTGAACAGGGTCTCGCTCGCCTTGGCGACCTGCTCGGAGGTCAGCTGGAGGGCCTGCTCGTAGTGCTTGGTCGCTGCCGCGGTGCCGGCCTTGATGGCGGTCTCGACGGTTCCCTTGCCGGCGGCGGCGAGGGCTTCGACATGCTTGAAGGCGTCGTTCGCCGCATCCGCGGCCTTGGTCTTCGGCTGTGCCATAATCATTTTCCTCTCCGATGGTGGCGGCGAACCGATGTTTCGGTCGCCTTGCGTATGATGTCCCGGCGGGTCCGCCGCCCAACAACATTTTGCTGCAGCGCAGCATGCAACTAAAATAGGCACTGCAGCCCTATTGTCAAGACCCCTTTGCAGTGCAGCAAGATTGGGAAGGGGCCGGGCTGGAACACGGCCTGCGGCCGGCGGCGGCCGGGCGTCGACCCGACGCGGGTCCATCCCCCGGCACCAGCGCAGAATCCGGGCTGCAATCCACCGCAAGGCGAGTCGCTCGATGCGATTCGGGCATCGATTCCGAAGGAATTGTTCAGGTTTTCGTTTATGTACTGCGAAATCAACGCTTTATAAAAAAGTACTCAACTTTTCATGAGGCTCGTGCCATAACATAGCCATATTTCGGCGGGGTTCGGGGAGTGGCGGGGATGCGGTCGGGTTACCTGGCGTATGTCTCTCGTGCAATCTGGGCACTCCTAATAGCCTTTTCTTTCACCTCCACCCTCAGGCCGGCGAGTGCGGCCGAGCGCTACGCCTCCTTCGTCATCGAGGCCGATACCGGCCGGGTCCTGCATCAGGTCAATGCGGACGAGCTCCGCTACCCGGCCTCGCTCACCAAGATGATGACGGCCTACCTCACCTTCGAGGCCCTCAGGAACGGCGCGCTCAAGCTCAACCAGCCGTTGCCGGTCTCCAAGCACGCCACCGAGGTAATCCCTTCCAAGCTCGGCGTCCTCCCCGGCCAGACCATCACCGTCGAGCAGGCCGTTCTCGGCATCGCCATCAAATCGGCCAACGATGCGGCCATCGTTCTGGCCGAGGCGATCGGCGGCACCGAGCGTGACTTCGCCCGGATGATGACCCAACGCGCCCGCCAGCTCGGCATGACGCGCACCACCTTCGCCAATGCCCACGGCCTGCCCAATTTGAAGCAAGTGACGACCGCGCGCGACATGGCGACGCTCGCCCAAGCGCTGCTCCGCGACTACCCCCGGCAGTACCGCTATTTCTCGACCGAAGAATTCACGTTCAACGGGGCCACCCTTCGAAATCACGATCATCTCCTCGGCAAGTACGAGGGCGCCGATGGCATCAAAACCGGTTTCACCGGGCGTTCCGGCTTCAATCTCGTGAGCTCGGCGGTTCGCGACGGCAAGCGGGTGATCGCGGTGATATTCGGCGGCCAAAGCGCGCGGACGCGCGACGCGCACATGGTCGATCTGCTCGATGACGGCTTCCGCTCGATTGAGATCCGCACCGCCAACGCGGCGCAGCCGGTCAAGCCCAAGATCAAGCCTGAACCCGATGAGGAGGCGCCGGCGACCATCGTCGCCGCCGCGGCCACCCAACCGGCGAGCACGCCCGCGAAAAAGCCCAAGGTCTTCGTCAACACCCCGGCGCCTGCGGTCGAGGTCGAGCAAGGCGACACCGTCGATGGCCCGACTTGGGGCATTCAGGTCGGTGCCTTCAAATCGGCGAGCCAGGCCAAGCACGCCGTCGCCGACGCCAAGCGCCACGACCGGGCGCTCTTGGCCAATGCCCGGATCGATCTGTCGGTGGCCAAGACCTCGGAAGGCCGCATGCATCGGGCCCGCTTCGTCGGGCTCACCGAAACCCAATCCCGCGCCGCCTGCCGGGCCCTCAAGCAGCAGAAGCAGATCTGCGTGCCGGTATCGCCCACCGGCCAGCTCGTCCGCGCCACCTCGCGCGCGAGCTAGACCGAGACCGCCAAAAGCCCCCACCCCGACCCTCCCCCGCCTCCGGCGAGGGAGGGAGAGCTGACCGCGTTTTTTACCCCCTCCCCCACGCTTGCGTGGGGGAGGGTCGGGGTGGGGGCAATGCGGATGTGATGGCGCTAATGCCCGGCCGTGGCCTTTTCCGGCAGGTCGAGGCCGCTTGCTTGCAGGAGCCCGCCTAGATCGGCCTTGAGCCGCTCCAGGCCTTTGGCGGTCTTCGCCTCCAGGCGGGCCGTCAGCGCCGCCTGGGTGTTGGAGGCGCGCAACAGCCACCAGCCATCCTCGGTCTGCACCCTGACCCCGTCGATGGTATTGACCCGGCGCCCGGGCTCGGCGGCTAGCCGCGCCCTGATCTCCTCGACGACGGCGAATTTGCGCTCATCCGGGCAGTCGAAGCGCAGCTCCGGGGTGTTCACCATCTGAGGCAGGCGATCGCGCAAGGCCGAAAGCGGCTCCCTACGGTTGGCGAGCATCTGAATGAGCCTGACGGCGGCGAACAGCGCGTCGTCGAAGCCGTACCACCCATCGGCAAAGAAGATGTGGCCGCTCATCTCGCCCGCCAGCGGCGCGCCGAGCTCGGCCATCTTCGCCTTGATCAGCGAGTGGCCGCTCTTCCACATGACCGGCTTGCCGCCGAGCTCGGCGATGCGGTCGAACAGCACCTGGCTCGCCTTCACGTCGGCGATGATGGTGGCGCCGGGATGGCGGGCGAGCACGTCCTCGGCCAGGATGGCGATGAGCTGATCGCCCCAGACGATGCCGCCCTTTTCGTCGACGACGCCGATCCGGTCGCCATCGCCATCGAAGCCGATGCCGAGATCGGCCTTGCGGACCCTAACCTCATTGATCAGCTGCTCCAGATTCTCGGCCACCGTCGGATCGGGGTGGTGATTGGGAAAGGTGCCGTCAACCTCGACATTGAGGAGGAAGTGCCGGGCGCGAAGCCGCATGCAGATCTCGTTCGTGGGCGGACCGGCGGCACCATTGCCGCTGTCCCAGACGATGACGAGGTCGCGGTCCTCGGGCGCCTCATAGTCGCGCATGACCCGGTCGCCATAGTCGTTGTGGATCTTGCGCCGCTCGACCGCACCCTCGCCCTGGGCGAAGCGGCCGGATTCCGAGAGCCGGCCCAGCTCCTGAATGTCGGCGCCGAAGAACGCCTTCTTGCCCAACATCATCTTGAAGCCGTTGTGGCTGGGCGGGTTATGCGAGCCGGTCACCATGATCCCGCCATCGGCCGGCAGCTCGAAGACCGCGTAATAGAGCATCGGGGTGGAGACGATGCCGAGGTCGACCACGTCGACGCCGGCGGCATTGAGGCCGCCGATCAGCGCTTGGGCGAGCTCGGGCGAGGTGAGCCTGCCGTCGCGCCCGACCGCCGCCTTGCGTCCGCCCGCTTCGCGAATGCGCGTGCCGAAGGCCCGCCCCAACGCCGCGGCATCGGCCTGGGACAGCGTTTCGCCGACCACGCCCCTGATGTCGTATTCGCGAAGGACGGTTGGGTGAAAGCGGTGGCTCACTGCGCCGCCTCGGCCGCGTGCCTGGGGGAGCGCCAGGGGCGCCCGACGGAGCTGTACTCGAAACCGGCCGCGGCCATCTCCTCGGGATTGTAGACGTTGCGCAAGTCGACCATGACCGGGCGCCGCATCAGCTGCTTCACCCGGGCGAGGTCGAGCTGGCGAAACTCGTTCCACTCCGTCACCAGCACCAGCGTGTCGGCCGCTTCCATGGTCTCGTAGGCGTTCTGGCACCAGGTGACGCCGGTTAACAGCTTCTTCGCCTCCTCCATGCCTTGCGGATCGAAGACGCGCACGGCGGCACCTTCGGCGATCAAGGACGGAATGATGTCGAGGCTGGGACTGTCGCGCATGTCATCGGTGTTGGGCTTGAAGGTGAGGCCGAGGATGGCGACGGTCTTGCCCCTGGCCGAGCCGCCGAGCGCGCGCTTCACCCGTCCGGCCATGCTCTTCTTGCGCTTGTCGTTGATGTCGATCACGGTCTCGACGATACGCAAGGGCGAGGCGGCCGCCTGCGCGGTCTTCACCAGGGCCAGCGTGTCCTTGGGGAAGCAGGAGCCGCCATAGCCCGGGCCGGGATGCAGGAACTTGCGGCCGATGCGGCCGTCGAGGCCGATGCCGCGGGCGACGTCGTGCACGTCGGCGCCGAGCTTCTCGCAGAGATCGGCGATCTCGTTGATGAAGGTGATCTTGGTCGCAAGGAAGGTGTTGGCCGCGTATTTGATCAGCTCGGAGGTCTCGAGCGAGGTGAACAGGATCGGCGTCTCGATGAGATAGAGCGGCCGATAGATGCCGCCCATGAGCTCGCGGGCGCGCTCGCTCGTGGTGCCGATGACCACCCGGTCGGGCCGGCGGAAGTCCTCGATCGCCGAGCCTTCGCGCAGGAACTCCGGGTTGGAGACGACGTCGAAATCCGCCTCCGGCCGGACCCGCCGGATGATGCGC
Source organism: Pseudomonadota bacterium (assembly GCA_016195085.1). Classification (NCBI taxonomy): domain Bacteria; kingdom Pseudomonadati; phylum Pseudomonadota; species Pseudomonadota bacterium. The sequence goes on from JACQAG010000039.1 coordinate 68,049, forward strand.
TCGACCTCGCGGCCGGTGCCGACCGGGACCGTCGACTTGGTAACCACCACCGTGTAGCCGCTGAGCGCCCGGCCGATCTCCTCGGCCGCGCCATAGACATAGCTCAGATCCGCGTGCCCGTCGCCGCGGCGCGACGGCGTGCCGACGGCGATGAAGACCGCATCGGCCTCGGCCACCGCCTGGGCAAGCGCGGTCGTGAAGGAGAGGCGTCCGGCCTTGACGTTGCCCTCGACCAGCGCCCCCAGCCCCGGCTCGTAGATCGGCATTTCGCCGCGCTTCAGGCGCTCGATCTTGCTCGTATCCTTGTCGACGCAGGTCACGCTCACGCCGAACTCGGAAAAGCAGGCGCCGGACACCAGGCCGACATAGCCCGTGCCGATCATGGCGATGCGCATGGCTTGCTCCGTGTCTTAATTCGTCTGAGGTGCCGGTCAGCGGTAGCGCGCGAGGATGTCGCGCACCCGGTCGACCATGTCGGGTCGCTTCAAGGCAAAGGCAATATTCGCATCGAGAAAGCCGACCCGCGTCCCGCAATCGAAGCGGCGCCCCTCGAAGGCGACGCCATGGAACGGACCATTGCCGATCATCCGCGCCAAGGCATCGGTCAGCTGGATCTCGTCGCCCGAGCCGCGGTGGCCCCTGGCCAAATGCCCGAAGACCGCCGGCTGCAGGATATAGCGGCCGACCACCGCCAAGGTCGACGGTGCCACCTCGGGCTCCGGCTTCTCCACCAGGCCCAAGACCTCGACCAGCGCGCCCTCGGTCTTCCCCGGCCTGACCACGCCGTAGCTCTTGGTCTGCGCCCGGTCGACCTGCATCACCGCCACCAGATTGCCGCCGGTGTCCCGGTAATGCTCCATCATCTGCTGCAGGCAGGGCCGGTCGGACAGGATGAGGTCGTCGGCCAGCAGCACAGCCACCGGCTCGTCGGCAACCAGGTTGCGGGCGCACCAGACGGCGTGGCCGAGCCCGAGCGGCTCCTGCTGGCGCGTATAGGCGACCTGGCCCGGCTCCGGCAGGCTATCCATGAGCTCCTGGTATTCCGCGGTCTTGCCCCGCTGGCGCAAGGTCTCGGCCAGCTCGTAGCTGTGATCGAAGTGATCCTCGATGGCGCTCTTGCCGCGCCCGGTGACGAAGACGAACTCCTCGATGCCGGCGGCCCGCGCCTCCTCGACCGCGTATTGGATCAAGGGCTTGTCGACGACGGGCAGCATCTCCTTGGGCATCGCCTTGGTCGCCGGCAAGAACCGGGTGCCAAGACCGCCGACCGGGAAGATAGCCTTGCGCACCCGCGTATTCGCCCGGGCCTTTGCCATAGATTTCCTTGTTTTCGGGACGGCGCTATGTGCCACAGGCGGCCTGGCACCGCAAGGCGCGGCTGGAAGCGGGCTCAGCCGCCAAGGAGCACGTCCTTGGCCTGGTTGATCTGGGCGGCGAGGTAAGTCGAGCCGCCGCGGTCGGGATGATTGGCCAGCATGAGCCGGCGATGCGCCTCGCGGACCTCCTCGGCCGCGGCACCGGGCTCCAGCCCGAGCACGCGAAAAGCCTCGGCCCGGCCCATCGGCCCGGAAGGCGGGCGGGGCTCGGAGCGATCGCCCGCCTTCTCCTCCCGGTCGCGCCAGGCGCTGCCATGGAGGCGGTCGAGATAGGTCTCCAGCACCTGCGCCGAGGCCGGATCGTCCCTGCGAACCTCCTCGAGGAGGGCCAACAGCTCGGGAAGCGCCAGGCTCTCGAGCGCCCTGCCGGCATACGGCCCGGCCAGCACCTGCCCGGTCACCGAGCCGGTGTCATGGTCGAGCACGACCTGGAGATAGGTGGTCTCCAGCGCCGAGCTTTGTCCGGCGCTGGGGCCGGCGGCGTTCCGCGCCATGGTCCAGAGCGAGCGCCAGCGCGCCGCGAGGGGATAGAGGAGCGCTCCTAAGCTCGCGACCAGGCCGAGGCCGCCGCGGAACAGCAGGAACAGCCCGACCGCCAGCGCCAGCGTGATCGCCACGATCTTGACGGTGCCGGCGAGCCGCTTGGGATCGGCATGGACGAACCAGTGGACGAGCAGGACGACACCGACGAGGAGGACCACGCCGAAGAGGAGGTAGACGGGCATGGCGGGAGGTCAGGGTTCGAGGCGACGCGTCAGCAGGAGCGCGCCGCCGCCGACTTTCCGACCGTAGTCGCCCAAGGCCTTGCGGCCGCCGGCCGCATAGACGGCAACCGCGCTCAACAGCTCGCGCAGCTGGCGCGCGCTGCCGGCATCGAAGGGGCAGTAGGCCCCACGGGATAGTTTGGCGATCTCTTCAAAGGCGCGGCGCGCCTTCGGCTCGCCCCCCTCGTGGAAGATGAAGACGGGCACGCCCAGGAGACCGAGCTCGCCGGCGAGGTGGCCGAGCTGGTCCACATCCTCCTCGAGGTGGTCGCCGACGAAGACGAGAGCGTTCACCCGGGCGCGCTTGGTCTCGGCCAGCACATGGGTCAGCACCTTGCCGATCTGCGTGCGTCCGGCAAGGCAGCGGACACCGGTCATCTGGCGCAAGAGACCGTCCGCCTCGCGGAACCAAGGGCTCGCGTTGAATTCACCGAAGCCTTGGTAGTGGACGAGCTGGATCTCGAGCCCGCCCAGCCCATGGGCCTCGCGGAACATCTCCGCCTGGATATGGCTCGCCTGGTCCCAGGTCGCCTCGCGGCTGGCGGTGGCATCGAGCGCGAAGACGAGCCGGCCCCGCCCCTCGCCGCGAACGGCCGGAGGGTGCAGGCGCATCTTGGCAAGGAAGGTGTCGACCGCGGTCGGGCCGCTCACCTTCGCCGGCGGCAACTTGTCGCTGGGCCCGGGCATTGCCCATTATGTCGGCGAAACCCGCCCGAGTTCCAGATGCTGCTTTGCCTTGGCGGAGGCGGCGGGAACTCGGCTCGTCATCCGCTTACGCGGCATGCAACGCCTTCTGCACCGCCTTCGGCGCGCGATCGATGACGATTAGGTAGGCCCGCGTCGGCCCTTCCGGTTGACGCTTGCCTTGTTCCCAATGACGCAGCGTGTTGACGCTGAACCCGAATCGGCCGGCAAACTCCTCTTGAGTCATGCCAAGCTTCATTCGGATCGCCCGGACATTGATCAGCGCCGGCACGTGGACGCGGTATTCGCTTTCCTTCGCCTCGCCGCGCGCATAAGCAACGGCCTCTCCAAGGCCGCGCCGAATGCCGTCAGCCACCTTGCTCATTGCTTCATCCTTCCATAGCTCGCGGCCAATAACTTGGTCAGTTGGCGGAAGTCGTTCCGGTCCTTCTGGCTCAGGTCGGCCTGCTCATTTTTCGCGTAGGCCGTGAGCGCAAATAGCGGAATTCCGCCGCCGCCGTAGAAATAGACCACCCGCGCGCCGCCGCGCTTGCCGCGCCCCTCCAGCCCCCATCGCAACTTCCGCACTCCGCCGGTCCCCTGGATGAGGTCTCCGGCCGTCGGATTGTGCGCCAGGTAATCCACCAGCAGCGCCCGTTCCACTTGGGTCATGAGCTTGCGCGTTGCCGACAGAAACTCCGGCGTTTCGACAATAGTGATCGGCGCGACCCCAGACATGACCGAATGTAGTCCAATGGATCAGTCGCTACAAGGTCGGATCGGGTGGCGCATGCCCAGTCGGGGACCACTTGTCCGGGCCAAAGAAGGTTGGATTTTATTGCACGTGATCGGCAAGCCTATGCGGGACCGCTGCAGGTGAGCTTGCAGGCTCGCAGCCGCGCACGCACTGCCGCCAAGAGCGCCCCGGGTCTCAGCCGACCTCGGCCTCCGCCCCCTCGGAAAGCCGCGCCGGCAGCCTGAGGCCCGCCACCAGATTGCGCACTTCCTGGCGCGCGGCCAGGTGGGAGAGCTTGAGCGAGCCGAATCGCGGCCCCTGCAGATCGAGCAGCGTCAGGCCCTTCAGGAACAGCTCGCGGAAGATCACCCGCTCGCCGAAGCCGTCGAGCAGCCGGAAGCCGATGCGCTTGGCGAGCTTTTCCAGGATATCGACCATGTCGCGCTTGTTGCGGGCATCGAGATGGCTCAAGCGATTGCGCATGACGATCCAGTCGATCGAGCCGCGATCGCGCAAGGCCCGCTGCTTGCGGCAATCCCAGACCATCTCCGCATAGGTGCCCGGCCGCTGGATGGCCAGGCTCTCGCCGTCGACATTGGCCAGCATGTCGAGGTCGAGGAAGCTGTCGTTGAGCGGCGTGATCAGGGTGTCGGCATGAGCATGGCCGAGCCGGCCGAGGAAGTTGTCGCTGCCCGGGCAGTCGATCACCACGAAATCATGCTCGCGCATGAGCCGGCCGAGCGCCGCCTCGAAGCGCGTGCGCTCATCCAGCGAGGCCTTGGCGAGATCGGAGGAATCGCCCCGTGCGATGGCGAGATGGGTCGGCAGCGGCAGCCCGCCCTCCTGCTGGGCGGCGCGGGCGGAGCGGTTGGCCAGATAGCGGGTCAAGGTGCCTTGGCGCGCATCGAGGTCGAGGCTGCCGACGCCGTGACCCTGGCGCAGCAGCGCCACGATCAGATGCATCGCGGTCGTCGATTTGCCCGACCCGCCCTTCTCGTTGCCGATGACGATGACGTGGGCCCGGCCCGTCATCCGAGCGCCCCCCTCTGAAGCCGAACCCGCACAAGGCAAAGCATAAGCGTCATCATACTATGCTGTCCGCAGCCAAACTGCCGTGTCGTGGAACACCGCACCCCCGTCCGGCAGGCCGGCATCGGCGCTGATGAGCGCATTGATCCCCAGCTTCTCCTCGAACGCATCGTCGGGCCAAATGCTTTCGACAACGACCACGCCTGGCTGCAGCCCGTCGAATACCCGGACATGCACCACGACCGAGGCCTGGTCGTTGCCGAGGCGGACCTTGCCGCCCTCCTTAAGACCGATCCGGCGGCAATCTTCGGGATGGACGAGAGCGGTCGGCCTGCCCTCGCGCTTGCGCGAGCCGGGGGTCTCGGTGAAGCTCGTATTGAGGAACTGCCTGGCGGGCGCCGTCACCAGCCGGAACGGCCGCTCGGCGGTCGCCTTGTCGATGTTGTCGAGATGGTCGGGCAGCGGCGGCATCGCCTTGAACTCAGCACCGATCGCCGCCCAATCCGGCGCGAAATGGAACTTCTTGTCCGGCGTCGGGAAGCCGTCGAGGAAATGCGCGGTCTCGAACGGCAAGGCGCGGTCGATCCAGCGCTGCTCCTTGACCGTCTCGGCATCGGGATAGCCCGACTGGCGCAGGGTCCAGTCGATGATCTCCCAAGCGCTCATGGCAAAGCCCGGATGCTCGGCGCCGAGGCGGCGGGCCAGGCCCTGCAGCACCTCGTGGTTCGAGCGCGCCTCGGCATAGGGCTCGATCACCTTGGGTGCCACCATTGCATGGGTGTGGCCGCCGCCCTGATAGAGATCGTCATGCTCGAGGAAGGTGGTGGCCGGCAGCACCAGATCGGCGAGCTTGGCGGTCTCGGTCATGAACTGCTCGTGCACCACCACGAACAGATCCTCGCGCCTGAACCCGGCCTTCACCTTGAGCGATTCCGGCGCCACGGTGGCCGGATTGGTGTTCTGGATCAGCATGGCCTTGACCGGCGGACCGCCGGCGAGCGCCTCCGGCTCGCCCGCCAAGACCGGGCCGATGCGGCTCATGTCGAGCTCGCGCACGCCGGGATCGAGGCGGTCGAGCCCCTCGATCATGGTCTTGTTCCAGCCATAGAGGGCGGAATTGGAGTAGAGCGCGCCCCCGCCCGGGTAGGCCCAGGCGCCGGTCACGGCAGGAAGACAGGAGGCGGCGTGCACCTGTGCCGCCCCGTTGCGCGAGCGCGAGAAGCCGTAGCCGATGCGCAGAAAGCTGCGTTTGGTGGCGCCGTACAAACGGGCGAACGCCAGGATCTCGGCCACCGCGAGCCCGGTGATGGATGACGCCCATTCCGGGGTGCGCTCCGCCAGATGCGCCTCCAGCGCCGGCGAGGCGTCGGTGTACCGGGCGAGATAGGCCTTATCGGCGAAGCCTTCCTTGTAGAGGACATGCATGACCGCGGCGGCCAAAGCGCCGTCGGTCCCCGGCCTCGGCTTCAGATGCATGTCCGCCACCGCCGCCGTCGCGGTGCGGTAGGGGTCGACGACGACAAACTTCGCCTGGCGCTCGCGGCGCGCCCGGGTCACATGGGTCATCACATTGACCTGGGTCGCGACCGGGTTGCCGCCCCACATGACGATAAGATCGCTCTCCGCCATCTCGCGCGGATCGAGCCCGCGCTTGGCGCCGTAGCCGGCAACCCAGCCGGAATCGCAGAGCGTGTTGCAGATCGTCGTCTTCTGCCGGGAGTAGCCCATGACGTGGCGGAGCCGGTTGATGCCGTCGCGCATCACCAGGCCCATGGTGCCGGCATAGTAATAGGGCCATACGGATTCCGCCCCGTGCCGGCGCGCCGCCTCGGCGAAGCGCTCGGCGGCAAGGTCGAGGGCATCCTCCCAGCCGATCTCCCGCCAGGATCCCTCGCCTTTGGCGCCTTGGCGCAGCAACGGCTTGGCCAGCCGGTCGGGATGGTGCACGCGCTCGGCATAGCGGGCCGTCTTGGCGCAGATCACCCCGGCGGTGTAGCTGTTGGCCGCGGCGCCGTGTACACGTCCGATTGTATGAGTGTCGATTCGCTCTACTTCAAGTAGGCAAGTGCTCGGGCAATCATGCGGACAGACCGAGGGAACGATATCGAGAGGCATGGGACCGGCCAGGCGCGAAGCTTAACCTTCAAGCTAGACGATGCCGCCCGCCCACGCAATCAGCGGAGGCCAATCCCGCAAGGGTCATTGAGCTGGCGACCCCATTGACGGGCGCTGTCCCAGCCCCGGTCGCTCCGAGGGGGGAGCGGGGCCAGCCTTGACCCCGCGCGTTGCGCCACACCACACTCGGGCCCGCGATGGTGGAACGCGTGGATTGTGTGGTGGTCGGTGCGGGGGTGGTCGGTCTTGCCGTCGCCCGTGCCATGGCGCTTGCCGGCCGCGAGGTGATCGTGCTGGAGGCCGCGGACGGCATCGGCACCGAGACCTCCAGCCGCAATTCCGAAGTGATCCATGCCGGCATCTACTACCCGACCGGCAGCTTGAAAGCGCGCTTCTGCATTGCCGGCCGCAAGGCCCTCTACGCCTATTGCGCCGAGCGCGGCATTGCCCATCGGCGGGCGACCAAGCTCATCGTCGCCACCGAAGCGGCGGAGCGCGCCGGCATCGAGACGCTGCGCGCCCAGGCCGCCGCCAATGGCTGCGAGGATTTGCGTTGGCTCAGCGCCTCCGAGGCGAAGGCGCTGGAGCCCGAGCTCGCCTGCATCGGCGCCGTGCTCTCGCCCTCGACCGGCCTCATCGACAGCCATGCCTTCATGCTGGCGCTCCAGGGCGATGCCGAAGACCGCGGCGCCATGATCGCCTTCAAGAGCCCGCTCGAAGGCGGACGCTGCCAGGAGGACGGGATCCTGATCGAGGTCGGCGGCGCCGAGAAGATGCGCCTCCAATGCCGCACCCTCATCAACTCCGCCGGCCTTGGCGCCCAGGACGTGGCGCGGCGGCTCCGCAGGCTGCCCACCCAATCGGTGCCGCCCGCCTTCTATGCCAAGGGCAACTACTTCGTGCTCTCCGGCTCGAAGCCGCCCTTCTCGCGGCTGATCTACCCGGCACCCGTGCAGGCCGGTCTCGGCATCCATGTCACCATCGATCTTGCCGGGCAGATCCGCTTCGGCCCGGACGTGGAGTGGATCGACCGGCTCGACTATGACGTCGACCCTGCCCGCGCCGATGCCTTCTATGCCGCGATACGCCGCTATTGGCCGGGCCTTCCCGACGGCACGCTCAAGCCGGGCTATTCCGGCATCCGCCCGAAGCTGCAGCAGCGGGGAGAGCCGGCGCAGGATTTCCTGGTGCAGGGCCCGGCCGAGCACGGCGTTCCCGGGCTTGCCAATCTCTACGGCATCGAGTCGCCCGGCCTGACCGCCGCCCTGGCGATCGCCGATCACGTCGTCGAGATCTTGGGCCAGCCGAAGCCGGCGCTGACGAGGGCCGCGTGAGCTATCGCCTGAGCGGCCTCTTGGCCCGGGTGGCGGCACCGCCGATCCCGGAAGCCCGACGCTGGCTTGCACCCGATCGCCACGGTCCCGACCGGCCGCTCATCGATCTCAGCCAAGCGGTGCCGGGATATCCCCCACCCAAGGAGCTGACCCGGCATCTGGCCCTGCGCCTGGATGATCCCCAGACCCAGCGCTACACCGATATCGAAGGCTTGCCGGCGCTGCGCCTGGCGCTGGCACGCCACATGAGCCAATGCTACGGGGCCCGGGTCGCAGCACAGCAGGTCTGCATTACGGCGGGCTGCAACCAGGCCTTTTGCCTGGCGCTGATGGCGCTGGCCGAGCCCGGCGAGAACGTGCTGCTGCCGGTGCCCTATTACTTCAATCACCAGATGTGGCTCGACATGCTGGGCATCGGCACGGTCCACCTGCCGTTCCGCCCGGAGCATGGCGGGGTGCCCGATGCGGCCGAGGCGGCGCGGCGGATCACGCCCAAGACCCGCGCCATCGTGCTGGTCTCGCCCAACAACCCGACGGGTGCGGTCTATCCCCCGGACGCGCTGGCCGCCTTCTACAGCCTGGCCAAGCAGCGCAACTTGGCACTGGTGATCGACGAGACCTACAAGGACTTCCTGCCCGGCGACGATAAGCCGCACCGGCTGTTTGAGGATCCGAAATGGTCCGACACGCTGGTGCAGCTCTACAGCTTCTCCAAGGTCTATTGCCTGACCGGCTACCGGGTGGGCTCGGTCATCGCCGGCGGTCGGCTCCTGGCCGAGATCGCCAAGGCGATGGACTGTGTCGCCATCTGCGCGCCCCATATCGGCCAGGAAGCGGCCCTCTACGGTCTGGGTCGGCTGGAGGCGTGGCGGCGCGCCAATACCGGCCTCATGCGCGAACGCGCCCAAGCGCTCGCGCAGAGCTTCGAGGGCGCCAACCATGGCTATCGCCTGGTCTCGCTGGGGGCATATTTCGCCTATCTTCAGCACCCGTTCGAGGGCACGCCGGCGATCGATGTGGCCAAGCGCCTGGCGGGCGAGCAGAACCTGCTCTCGCTTCCCGGCAGCATGTTCGGGCCGGAGCAGGAGCGCTATCTGCGCTTCGCCTTCGCCAATGTGCCGGCGGAAGCCATGGGCCACGTGCGAAAGCGCCTGGAGGCGAGCCTCTGAGGACAATGCCAACACCGGCTCGGCTCGGTTATGCTTGATCCATGGCAAGTCGCCTCAAGCCTGAACCCCTGAATCTCGACCGCCTGTTCCACCCGGCGGTGGCCGCGTGGTTCGAGGCGCGCTTCCCGGCGCCAACGCTGGCGCAGGAAGCGGCATGGCCGGAGATCGAGGCCGGCCGCCATGCCCTCATCGCCGCCCCCACCGGGTCCGGCAAGACCCTTGCCGCTTTTCTCGCCGCCATCGACGGCTTGGTGAAGCAGGGACTGGCGGGCGGCCTCAGGGACGCAACCGAGATCGTCTACGTCTCGCCGTTGAAGGCGCTGTCGAACGACGTCGAGCGCAATTTGGAAGCGCCGCTGGCCGGCATTCGCGAGAACCTGCGAGCCCGGGGCTTGCCCGATGTCGAGATCCGCACCTGGGTGCGCACCGGCGACACGCCGGCCGCCGAGCGCACACGGATGCTGAAGCGGCCGCCTCATATCCTCGTCACCACACCGGAGTCGCTCTACATCCTGCTCGGCTCCAAGTCCGGCCGCGCCATGCTGGCGACGGCGCGGACCGTCATCGTCGACGAGATCCACGCAATCGCACCGAACAAGCGCGGCCAGCATTTGGCCTTGTCGCTGGAACGCCTGCAGGCGCTGGCCGGCGGGCGGCTGCAGCGCATCGGCCTGTCGGCGACGCAGAAGCCGATCGAAGCGATCGCCCGCTTCCTCTTGGGCGCGGGTCCCGAGAGCGCTCAATGCCGGATCATCGACACCGGCCATCGCCGCGCCCGTGACCTCGCGATCGAGGTTCCAGGATCGCCCCTGGAAGCGGTCATGTCCGCCGAGGTCTGGGAGCAGATCTACGAGCAATTGGCCCGGCTTATCGAGGCGCACCGCACCACGCTCATCTTCGTCAACACCAGGCGCATGGCCGAGCGGGTAACGCGGCAGCTCTCCGAGCGCTTGGGCGAAGAGCACGTGACCGCCCATCACGGCAGCCTCGCCAAGGAGCAGCGGCTCGACGCCGAGCAGCGGCTGAAGGCGGGCAAACTCAAGGCTCTCGTCGCCACCGCCTCCCTCGAGCTCGGCATCGACATCGGCGAGGTGGATCTCGTCTGCCAGCTGGGCTCGCCCCGATCGATCGCCAGCTTCCTGCAGCGCGTCGGCCGCTCGGGCCATGCCGTCGACGGCACGCCCAAGGGCAGGCTGTTCCCGCTGTCGCGCGACGAGCTGGTGGAATCGGCCGCCCTCATCGACGCCGTCAGGCGAGGCGAGCTCGACCGTCTCGCCATCCCGGAATTGGCCCTCGACGTGCTGGCCCAGCAGATCGCCGCCGAGGTGGCGACCAGGGAATGGAGCGAGGACGGGCTCTTCGCCCTGGTCCGCCGTGCCTGGCCGTACCGTTCCTTGACCCGCGACGACTTCGACGCCGTGGTGGCGATGCTGGCCCAAGGCTTCGCCACCAGACGCGGTCGGCGCGGCGCCTTGATCCATCACGATGCGGTCAACCACATGCTGCGCGGCCGGCGCGGCACGCAGCTGACGGCACTCACCTCGGGCGGCACCATTCCCGACACCGCCGACTATCAGGTCCTGCTCGAGCCGGAGAACCACGTCATCGGCAGCGTGCATGAGGATTTCGCGGTCGAGAGCATGGCCGGCGACATCTTCCAGCTCGGCAACAACTCCTACCGCATCCTCCGCGTCGAGCGCGGCACGGTGCGCGTCGCCGATGCCCGGGGCATGCCGCCGACGATTCCGTTCTGGCTGGGCGAGGCGCCGGGCCGCAGCGACGAGCTGTCCGAGGCGGTGTCGCGCTTGCGGAGAGAAATCGAAGTGCGCCTGCAAGACGACGCCTCCGGCGCCAGCGCCGAGGAATGGCTCACCCTCGGCGTCGGCATCGCCAAGCCGGCGGCCGAGCAGCTCGTCGCCTATCTGGCCTCGGCCCGGGCGGCACTCGGCTGCCTGCCGACGCTGGAGACCGTGGTGTTCGAGCGCTTCTTCGACGAGGCCGGCGGCATGCAGCTGGTGGTGCATTCGCCCTATGGCAGCCGCGTCAATCGCGCCTGGGGCCTGGCCTTGCGCAAGCGCATGTGCCGCCGGTTCAACTTCGAGCTGCAAGCGGCCGCGACCGAGGACAACATCGTGCTCTCGCTCGGGCCCGCGCATGCTTGCGAGCTCGAGGAGGTGCCGCGCTATCTGCATTCCAACAGCATCGAGCCCTTGTTGACCCAGGCCTTGCTCGATGCGCCGATGTTTCCCACGCGCTGGCGCTGGGTCGCCGGCGTGGCCTTGGCGCTGCCGCGCTTCCGCGGCGGCAAGAAGGTGCCCCCGCAGATCGCGCGGATGGAGGCCGAAGACCTCGTCGGCACGATCTTCCCCGACCAGCTCGCTTGTGCGGAGAATCTCGTGGGCGAACGCGAGATCCCGAACCACCCCTTGGTGCGCCAGGCGATCGCCGACTGCCTCGGGGATGCCATGGATCTGGAGGGCCTGAGGCGGCTGCTGCTGGGGTTCGAGTCCGGCAGGATTCAAGCGGTCACCCGCGATCTGACCGAGCCCTCACCGCTCGCCGCCGAAGTCCTGTCGGCCAGGCCCTATGCCTTTCTCGATGACGCGCCTCTGGAGGAGCGCCGGACCCAGGCGGTGATGAGCCGCCGCTGGCTGGATCCGGAATCCGCCGCGGATATCGGCCGACTCGACCCGGAGGCGATCCAGCGCGTGCGCGAGGAAGCCTGGCCCGATGCGAGCACTGCCGACGAGCTGCATGACGCGATGGTCTGGCTGGGCTTCCTCACCGAAACGGAAGCCCAGCGCGGGACCGGCTGGCATGGATACCTCGCCGCGCTCGAGGGCCAAGGGCGGGTGACGCGGATCCGAACGCCGAAGGTTCAGCTCTGGATCACCGCCGAGCGCCTACCGCAATTCCAGGCGCTGTTTCCCACCGGCCGGCTGGAACCGCCGATCGCCGCACCCGATGCCTATCGCGACCGCAACTGGTCGGAAGATGTGGCGCTGATCGAGATCCTGCGCGGCCGGCTCGAGGGAGAAGGGCCAACGACCCAAGCCGGGCTCGCAGCCGCCCTTGGGCTGGAACCTGAGGAGATCGCTCCAGCGCTCGCCCAGATCCAGGCCGAAGGCTTCGCCCTCAAAGGGCGCTTCACCCAGGATGCGAATGGCGAGGAATGGTGCGAGCGCCGTCTCCTGGCCCGCATTCACGGCTACACGGTGAAGCGCTTGCGCGCCGAGATCGAGCCGGTGGCCGCCCGGGACTTCCTGCGCTTCCTCTTCGGTTGGCAACGGGTGGCGCCGGATCAGCGCATGGCCGGAGCGGATACGATCGAGGCGATCCTGGGCCAGCTCGAAGGCTTCGAAGCGCCGGCAGGCGCCTGGGAGACCGAGATCCTGCCGGCGCGCATCGCCGGCTACGAGCCGGCCTGGCTCGACGATCAGTGCTTGGCCGGGCGCATCGCCTGGGCCCGGCTCCGGCCGCGCAACCCGCGCGCCAATTTGGGCCAGCGCGCCGCCGGTCCGGTGCGCTCGACGCCGATCACCTTCCTGGCGCGCCGCCGGGCGCCGCTCTGGGCCTCCCTCAGCGCCAGCCTCGACGCGGTTCCCGGAATCCGCGCAACTAAGATCCTCGACTGCATCAAACAGCGGGGTGCCTCCTTCTTCGATGAGCTGGTCGAGGCGAGCGGTCTCCTGCGCCCCGAGGTCGAGGAGGCGTTGGCGGAGCTGGTGGCGCTCGGTCTCGTCAGCTCCGACAGCTTCGCCGGCTTGCGGGCGCTGCTGGTGCCCTCGGACAAGCGACGCTCGCACGCCCATGGCGGGCGTCGCCGTGGCAGCGTGCTGTTCGCCATGGAAGATGCCGGACGCTGGGCGCAGGCACGCCGGCCGCCGGCAAGCGAGCCGGAAAAGCCGATCGACGCCGAGGCGGTCGAGCATTTGGCGCGCACGCTGCTGCGCCGCTACGGCGTGGTGTTCTGGCGCCTCCTCGAACGCGAGGCGGACTGGCTGCCGCCCTGGCGGGACCTGCTCCGGGTCTACCGCCGGCTGGAAGCCCGCGGCGAGATCCGCGGCGGCCGGTTCGTCGCCGGCTTTTCCGGCGAGCAATATGCCTTGCCGGAAGCCATCGGCATGCTGCGCGAGGTCCGGCGCAAACCGGATTCCGGCACCCTCATCTCGCTTTCCGGCGCCGATCCCTTGAACTTCGTCGGCATTCTCACGCCGGGTCCGAAGCTGGCGGCGCTGACCGGCCACCGTCTCGCCTATCTGGATGGCATCCCGGTGGCGCTTTTCGCCGGCGGCGCGGTCGAGTTCCTGGAGACCCTCGATGCCGCTGGCCAGTGGCAGGTGCGGAAGGCGCTGCTGCGCGGCGCCGTGCCGGCGTCCCTCGTCGACCTTTCCTGACGGTGCGCATCGGAGCCGCGGCGCCGCCAAGTGACAGGCGTGAGGCGACCGTCCCGACAAGCCGAAAAAACTAAGGACGGTTAACGATAAATTTATCTCGAACCTCTACCTTTCCTCGCGTCGGACCTGGTGTAGATGAGAGATTCGCTTGGATATTCGAACCCTTAGCATCCTTTCCGTCGCCATTATTCTTGGTTTTGGGCTAGCCCTGGGAACGTTCTGGCGCGCCGATCCGCGGCGTGTTGGAGCCGGGTTGTTCGCCGCTGCCTTCGTCAGCTTCGCCGGCGGCCTCTTTCTCTTGGGGTTGCGCGGCGTGGTGCCGGACATGGTCACCGTCGTCGCCGCCAATGGCGCGGTGGGCATCGGCTTTCTCGGCCTGTGGCGAGGTACGCGGGCCTTGTCGGGTGCGCCGGCGCAGCCGCAGATCGAAGCCGGCCTGCTCGTGGTGCTAATGGCGGCCTTCGTGCATTTCACCTACCAGCAGCCGGACGTTCGCTGGCGCATTGTGGTCCTCTCGCTCTTCATTGTCGCGACGAGCACGCTGTCGGTGCGCGACTCTATCCGCTTCGCGCGCGCCTCGGTCGGCAGGTCCGGCGGCGTGCTGGTCGCCGTGTTCGCGGGTATTGCGGCGTATTCATTCCTGCGCGCAACGGCCACGGCTTTTCAGGACGAGATTCCGGATTTCTTGTCCGCTGGCAATTTCCAAGCGGCGGCTTTTCTCGTGCTGATCTTCGGCTGCGCCGCCCTCGCCTTCGCGATGGTGTGGGCGACCCTCGCCCAGATGGCGGAAGACCTGTCGCTGGCCAATAGGGAGCTGTCGCGATCGAACGCGCAGCTCGAATGCTTCGCCCGCGTGGTGTCGCACGATCTCCGCGATCCGCTGTCGACGGCGCGCGGCTATGTCGATCTGCTGCTGGTCCGGCACGGCGATGCCTTGCCGGAGAAACCGCGCGACTACGTGCAGGCGGTCGGCGCCGCGATGGATCGCTGCATGTCGCTGGTCGAGGACATCCTCCTCCTGTCCCGGCTGCAGTCCGACACCCAGCCGCAGGTCCGCGTGAGCATGGCGGACGCGTGCGCCGAGGCGATCTCCAATCTGAATGCCGCGATCGAGCGGGACGGCGCCACCGTGCACCTAGACCGCCTGCCTGACATCCTTGGCGCCCGAGGCGAGATGGTCCGCCTGTTTCAAAATCTGATCGGCAACTCGATTCGTTATCGCCATCCTGATCGTACGCCGGAGATCCGGGTCGAAGCGCTTCGCGATGGCGATAGCTGGCGCTTCGCCGTCATCGACAACGGAAAGGGCATCGACCTGCGCCGCAACCGACGGTTCTTGCCGCCGTTTGAGCGCGACGAAACACCTCACCCGGATAGCACCGGACTCGGGCTGTCGATCTGCCGTCAGATCGTGCAGAACAACGGCGGTCGATTGTGGATGGACAGCGCTCCCGGCGCCGGCACGGTCGTGCACTTCGCTCTCTCCGCTGACCTCGGATCGCCGATCGCGGCGGAGCGCGAGGGGACCGCCAATCTAAGCGTGCCGTGCACCATGCAGACAGGCGTTGTCCACTCCGAGGCCACGGCGCAGCTGCTCTAGCCCGCAGCGTCTCAGCTCTTGGCCAGATACTTGTCGACCAGAACGCCCAGCTCCTGGATCACTTCCAAGGCGATCCCTCGGGGGCTGCCCTTCACATTCTCGCGCACCATGGCCTTCAGTGAGTCGATCTGCACGCGGATCACCTTCAGCCGGCGGGGGCTGTGCTGGCCGGGCTTCTCGGTCACCCGGCAGAGGAGGTCCGCCACCCGCGAGACCGCGGGATAGCCGAAGCTGGCGCCTTCGCCCTTGAGATTGTGGGCGAGCTCGTAGATGCGCTTCTCGGCCTCAAGGAGGCCCGGATTGTCGATCAGCTCCTTCAAAGAGATGTTGATCCGATCCAAGGACTCCTGGGCGATGCTCTTGTAGTCGACGCGGTTCTGATGCTGCTTGACCGCCGCCTCGGCCGATTTGAGGGCGCGCGCGCCGGCACCGGGAACGCCCTTCCCGGTCTTGTCGCCGAGCTGCCGCGGCGGTTTGACGAATTCAGCCATGTATCGATTTTTAGGCAATGATAATTCAATTGCAAATTGTTAATCATCGAGAGAAGATGGAAAAATTTGACTATAGACAATGACTATAGGAATATTCCTCATGGACAAGATTTCTGTCTCCGAATTCAAGGCGACGTGCCTCGCGGTCATCGAGCGCGTGCGCCAAAGCGGCCAGACGGTGGTGATCACTAAGCATGGGCGGCCCGTCGCCGAGGTGATTCCGGTCCGCGCCGGGGAACACCGGGGGCGCGGATTCCTCGGGCGGATGCAAGGGGAGTTTGCCGTGGTCGGCGACATCGTCTCTCCCGTCATGAGCGAGGAAGAGTGGACCCATTCGCTCCTCGAAGGCCAGGCGAGGAAGAAGCGCCCGCGCCGATGAAGCTGCTGCTCGACACGCACATCATTCTCTGGAGCGCCGGCGAACCCAAGCGACTGCCCTCCGCCGCCGCTCAAGCATTGGAGGACGAGGCGAACCAGCTCTGGTACTCGCCCATCAGCGTGTGGGAGGTGCTGATGCTTGCGGAAAAGGGCAGGCTCTCCGGGGTGGGCAAGAGCCGAGAGCGGTTCGTCGAGCGGCTCTTTGCCGGACTCAGCGAGGCACCCCTCAACACCCATGTGGCGATCGCCAGCCGGGCGATCGATCTCCCCCACGGTGATCCGGCCGACCGCTTCATTGCGGCAACGGCGCGGGTCTATGGGCTTCAGTTGGTGACCGAGGATGCGAAGCTGGCAAGCGCCGTCGGCGTCGATGTCTTTCGATGATCGCTTAGAGCCGCGCCAGCCGCTGCAGCAGTAGACGGTAGAAGCCGTCGGAATCGATCGCATTCACGAAGAGCGCATTGGGCTCGGCTTTGGTCTTGCCCCACCAGTCGACGATGGTCGTGCCCTGAGCGGGCGTGTCCGCGGTTTCGATCGCCACATGCACCTTCTTGCCGCCGAACAGATCGGGCTTGAGGAGATAGGCGATGGTGGTGGGATCGTGCAAGGGTCCGCCGGGCATGCCGTATTTCTCGATGTCGTGGCGGTCGTAGAAGGCGAGCATGTTGGCGACCGTTTGCGCGAGCTTGGTGCCGATGGCACGGATCCGCTCGAGACGCTCGGGCGTGGTCAGGTTCTGGTGGGTCACATCGAGGGGCATCATCACGATGGGAATGCCGGCGCGGAACACCACGTCGGCCGCGTGGGGATCAACGAGGATGTTGAACTCGGCGGCCGGGCTGGTATTGCCGCCGGTCTTCCAAGCCCCGCCCATGAGCACGATCTCGCGGATGTTCGCTTGGATCGCCGGCCGGGCCACCAGGGCCAAAGCGATGTTGGTGAGCGGCCCGATCGGCACCAGGGTGATCGGCTCCGGCGCCTGGGCCAGCGCCTCGATCAGAAAGGCGACCGCGTGCTGGGCGCGGGCTGCGATCTTCGCCGGCGGCAGATCGGAGCCGTCGAGCCCACTCTTGCCATGCACATGCTCGGCCGTCAGCAGAGGGCGGAGCATGGGTCTGGGGCAACCGGCATAGACCGCCACCTCGGTGCGGTTGGCCAGCTCGACGACGCGAAGCGCATTCTCTGTGGTGAGGGGCAAGGGCACATTGCCGGCAACGGTGGTGATCGCCTTCACCTCGAGCTCCGGCGAGGCCAGCGCCAAGAGGATGGCCACTGCATCGTCCTGGCCGGGATCGGTGTCGATGATGATGGGACGGGGCATGGCTATAGCATGCCGCGGAGCGCGGTCTTGAGGACCTTGCCGTAGTTGTTCTTCGGCAACTCGCCCACGAACCGATAGAGACGCGGCCGCTTGAAGCGGGCGATCGCCTCCAGGCACATGCGATCGAGCTCGGCTTCCGGCACCTTCGCCTCGCTGCGCGCCACCACGAAGGCCACCACCTCCTCGCCCCATTCGGGGTGAGGACGGCCGACGACGGCGACCTCGGCGACGCCGGGATGGCGCAGCAGCACCTCCTCCACCTCGCGGGGATAGATGTTGGAGCCGCCGCTGATGATCAGATCCTTCGAGCGGTCCTTGAGGGTGAGGAAGCCGTCCTCATCCAAGGCGCCGACATCGCCGGTATGCAGCCAGCCGCTCCGAAGCGTCTGGGCGCTGGCCTCGGGCTTGTTCCAGTAGCCGGGCATGACCGAAGGACCGCGCGCCAGCACCTCCCCCGCCTCGCCCGTCGGCATCGGCCGGTCTTCGCTATCGCCAACCATCAGCTCGACCGCGATCTGGCGCTGGCCGACCGAGGCGATCCGCGCTTCCCAGCGGGGATGCGCGCGGTCGGCGATGATCGAACGGGAGAGCGCGGTGATGGTCATCGGGCTCTCGCCTTGCCCATAGATCTGCACCAGGCGCGGGCCCAGACGGTCGAGCGCGCGCTTCAGGTCGGCGACATACATGGGCGCGCCGCCATAGACGATGGTCTTGAGGTTGTCCAAGGAGGCGGTGGCCAGGGCCGGGCTGTCGACCAGACGCTGGACCATGGTGGGTGCTGCAAACATGGTCACCCCCCGGTGGCGAGGAAGGAGCGCGCAGATCTCACCCGGATCGAAGCCGCCGGATTCCGGGATCACCTGCTTTGCCGCCTGCACCACGTGGGGAAGGATGTAGAGGCCGGAGCCGTGCGACATCGGGGCGGCATGCAGGATCGAATCGCCGGGCTGGATGTGATCCACATCGGCGAAGTAGCAGAGCGTCATGGTCATGAGATTGCCGTGGGTCAGCATCGCCCCTTTCGGCTTGCCCGTGGTGCCGCTGGTATAGAAAAGCCAGGCGAGTCGATCGCTTGACACCGCGGCCGCCGGAACCGCGTCGGCGTCGCCGAGCCGCCTGAAATCCGGCGTCCCCGTCACCAGGAGCGGGGTGCGGGTGCCCGCTTCGGCCAGCGCCGCTGCCGCGGTCTCGGCCAGGTCCGGCGTGGCGATCGCCGCCCGGGCGCCGGAATCGGCGAGGATGTAGGCGATCTCCTTGGCATGCAGCTTGGCGTTGACCGGGACCGCGGCGAAGCCGCCATGCCAGCAGCCGAACAGCAGCGGCACGTAGTCGAGCCCGTTCTTCATGATGAGCGCCACCCGGTCGCCGGGCGCGAGCTCGAGACGGGAGGCGAGACCCCCCGCCAGCCGCGCCGACGCCAGCGCCAGCGCGCCAAAGTCCATGGCTGTGCGCTCTCCATGCGCCAGGGCGGGTGCATCGGGGGCGGCGGCGGCCGTTCGGATGAGGAGCTCCGCCAGGTTCATCGGTGCGCATGATATCGCGGGCCATGCGTCCGAGGCGATGGTCATGCTAAGAAGCCGGTCGCATCGGCGCGGGCACATTGAAGGCTCCGCGGAAGGAGCACCATGACCACGTTCGAAGCTTTGTTCATCGCCGTGCTCCAGGGCGTGACCGAGCTGTTCCCGGTCTCGAGCCTGGGCCATGCGGTCGTGCTGCCGCCGCTCTTGGGGCTCGGCGTCGATGAGCGGGCGCCGGATTTCCTGCCCTTCCTCGTGGTCCTCCACCTCGGCACCGCGGCGGCGCTGCTGGTCTATTTCTGGCAGGACTGGCTCGGTCTCCTGGTCGCCGTGCTCGGCCTGGGCTCGCCCGAGCGGCGCCCGACGCAGCTCAAGCTGCTCGCACTCATCGTCGTCGCCACCATTCCCGCCGCGGTCCTGGGATTCACCTTGAACCACTTCTTCCGCCAGCTCTTCGGCTCGCCGGTGGTGGCGGCCGCGTTCTTGATGGTGAACGGCGTGCTCTTGTGGGTGGGCGAGCGGCTCAGGCGGGCGGCCGCCGGCGAGCGGCGGATCGAAGACATGGGCTGGTTCGATGCGCTCTTCGTCGGTCTCGCCCAGTCGACCGCGCTCATCCCCGGCATCTCGCGCTCGGGCGCCACCATGGTCGCCGGTCTCCGCCTCGGCCTGCACCACGAGGCGGCGGCGCGGTTCTCCTTCCTCTTGGCCACCCCGATCATCGCCGGTGCCGGCGTGCTCGAGGCGCCGAAGCTCCTGCGCCAGGGTGCCACACTGGGGTCCCTGGCGGTGATCGCAGGGATCGTCGCCGGCATCACCGCCTATCTCTCGATCGCCTTCCTCATGCGCTATTTCCACCGCCACGATTTCGAGGCGCTCGATCCCTTCGCCTATTACTGCTTCGCCTTCGGCGCCTTGGCCTTGGGCTTGTTGCTCTTCGTCTTCTGATCCGGCGCGGCGGCGAACGGATCGGCATCGAAGGGCCATTTCGGCCGCTTCATCCTGGTGTAGGGAATGCGGCGGAAGTCGCCGGCGAGCGCCCCCGGCCCGTCGCTGTAGAGCACCTCGCTGGCCATTGGCCCAAAGGCGGCGTGGAAATGGTTGGTGGATTTGACCACGACGATCTTCTTCGCCGTGGGATCGATGCCGACATTGGTGAAGAGATCCAACCCCAGCCCCTGGCAGCGCTCCGTGATGAGAACGATCTCGACGCCGCCGATGCGCAAGCCCGCTGAGTCGCCGAGCGCAAAGGTGGTATCGCCGAAGCTCTGATGCGCATTCCTGGCGAGCTTGAGGACCGTGACGCGCGCATCGATGGGATCGCCCGAGGTCGGGCCCATCTTGCCGCCGAAGCGGAGATCGAAGACCGCACCCTCGCCCGCGGCGAAGCTGAGCTTGACCGCGATCGGATCCCAGATCGGGCCGAAGGCGGCCTCCTGGAGGTCGCGGGCCAGCATCGCCGCGAGGAAGAACGTCGAGTCCCCGGGAGCCCCGCCGCCGGCATTGTCCGCCGGCTCGGCGATCACCACGGGACGGCCGGGCAAAGACACCGCCCGGTCGAGGGAAGCCTCGATCGACAACAAGGGCGGCGCCAGGCATTCGCGCATGGCGAAGAGCTGCATGCCCAGCTCTTCGGCGAGCCTGTCACCATAGTCCTTGCGGTCGTCGGTGATCACCAGCACCTTGGTGCCGATATCGGCGACGTCGCCATAGGAAAAGCAATGGGCGACCGACACGGAAAGCACGCCGTTCTTGCCTTCGAGCGATTTTATGTGATCGACGAAGGAGCGCATCGGCTCGGCGGTGGTGCGCAGGAATTGCACCATGCGGCAATCGAAGCTGCTCATGACCGGCTTCGCCTTGCCCAGCGCCGCATCGGCGATGATGGCGACCAACTCCTCGCCGCGCTCGAGGAAGTCGGTGTGCGGATATTCCTTGAAGCAGACCAGAGCGTCGGCCTCGCTGGTCATCGCCTCCGTCAGATGGCAATGGGGGTCGAGCTCGGCACCGATCGGCACCTTGGGTCCGACGATGGCGCGTACGCGGCCGATGAGATCACCCTCGCAATCGTCATAGCCCTCGGCCGCCATGGCGCCGTGCAAGCCCAGGACCACCATATCCACCGGCATCGCCTCTCTCAGCTCCGCCAGGATCTGGTCGCGGAAGCCCTCATAGACCTTCCTGACGGTGCGCCCGGCCGGCATGGCGAAGGTATGCAGGCCCTCGACCACCTGCCAGTTGCCCGCCTTCGCTTGGCGGCGCGCCGCCGCCAGGGGGCCGCTGAAGAAGCTCGGTTCCTGCGGGTGCCGGCCGGCCGGCGCGTAGAAGCTTTCCTCGAAGGCGCGCTTGTCCGTCGGCATCGGCGAGAAGGTGTTGGTCTCGGTGGCAAGCGCGGCGACGAAAACCTTCACGGGTGGACCCTCCGGCTCAACTCCACGGATCGGCATCGAGGGGCCAGATCGGCCGCTTGATGCGGGTATAGGGAACCTTGCTGAAGTCGCGGGGCAGCGCCCCCGGCCCGTCGGTGTAGAGCACGTCCTCGGCGATCTTCGAATAGGCGCCGTAGAAGTGGTTGGTCGACTTGACCACGATGATCCGGCGCTTGGTCGGGTCGATACCGAGATTGGAGAAGAGATCGGTGCCCCAGGCCTGGCCGCGCACCGAGACCAGCACCACGGCGATTCCATCCACATCGATGGCGGCGGCATCGCCCAGGCGGAAGACCGTGCCATGGGCGCTCTGGGTTGCATCCTTCACGCATTTGATGACCTTGACCCGCGCATCCACCGGCGGACCGGAGAAGCGCCCCATCTTGCCGCCGAAGCGGAGATCGAAAGTGGCACCCTCGCCCGCCGCGAAGCACATCTTGACCGCGATCGGATCCCACAAGGGCGCGATCGCCGCGTTCTTGATGCCGCGCCTGCGCATGGCGGCGAAGATGAATGTCGAGTCCGACGGCGCGCCGCCGCCGGCATTGTCGGCCGGCTCGGCAATCACGATCGGCCCGGCTTCGGCCATGCTCGCCTGATCAAGCGACTCCTCGATGGAGAGAAACGCCGGGCGAACCGCATCGCGCATGGCGATGAGCTCGCGGCCCAGCGTTTCGGCGAGGCGGTCGCCCACTTCCTTGCGGTCGTCGGTGATCACCAGGATCTTGGCGCCGATATCGGGCACGTCGGCATAGGGATAGCAGTGCACCACCGAAATCGACAAGATTCCGTCCTTGCCCTCCATCGCCTTGATGCGATCGACGAAGCCGCGCATCGGCTGGCGCGAGGTAGGAAAGCTCTGGATCATCCGGCAGTCGAAGACGCTTTTGACCGGCTTCACCTTGCCCTGGGCGGCATCGGCCACCAGGCTCACCAGCTCTTCCGCGCGCTCGAGGAAGTCGGTGTGGGGAAATTCCTTGTAGCAGATCAGCACATCGGCCGAGCCCAGCATCGCCTCGGTCATGTGGCAGTGGGGATCGAGCTCGCTGCCGATCGGCACCTTGGGGCCGACGATGGCGCGGATGCGCTGGAGCATGTCGCCTTCGCAGTCGTCGTAGCCCTCGGCAACCATGGCGCCGTGCAGGCCCATGCACACCATGTCGACCGGCATCGCCGCTTTGAGCTGCGCCAGGATGTCGTCGCGAAACTCCTCATAGGCAGCGCGCGAGACCGTGCCGGCGGGCTGCGCCGCGGTGCAGAGGCCTTCGACCACCTGCCAGTTGTTCGCCTTCGCCCGCTGCCGCAGTACCCAGAGGGGTGCCGTGGTGTGGCGGGGATGGTCGGGATGCTGGCCGGGCGGGGCATAGAATTGCTCGAGGAAGGCCGCGCGGCCGGTCAGCATGGGCGAGAAGGTGTTGGTCTCGGTCGAGAGCGAAGCGGTGAAGACTTTCATGGGGATCCGGGCTTGAGGGGTGGCGGAGGACGGACCCGCGGCGTCCATTCACCTCCGGTTTAGGTCGACCTTGCTATAGAGACACCCGTGTCGATCGTCGGCCCTGGTTTCCTCCGAGGCTGTCTTTGGTGCGACACGGAATAGCTCCCCTTGGCCCCGACGTCTGACGACGCCGGGGCTTTTCTTTGGCCGGTCCCGCTGTTCAGGAGTCCAGGCGCTTGTCCTCGAGGCTGCGCGCCTCGCGCTCCTCCTCGCGGCGCCGGCTGAGCTTCTCGGATTTCGTCTCGCCATGCCGGCTGCGGTTCAGGGCGGCGCGGCTCTTGTCTTGGGCACGCTCGCGTGCCTTGCGGACCTTGTTGAGGTTGACGACCTCGCCCACGTATCCCTCCTCGCCGGAGATGAAAGACTACGCGCAGTCAGCCGCAGGCGGCAAGAATCGCCTGGAGCTGGCCCACCAGGTCCGGGGCCAGGGCCGAGAAGCGCCGGCGGATCGCCGCGGTGCCGACGGTGAACGCATCGGCGCCGGCGGCGGCAAGCGCCTTGACCCGCTCGGGCGAGTCGATCGAGCCGGCGACGATGAGCTCGCCGGCGAGCACCCGCCGCGCCGCACGCACCAGGTCCAAGGGATCGGCCTGGGTTGCCCGGTAGGCGAGCAGATCCACCCCGGCGGCACCCAAGGCCTCCAGGCGCCGGCAATCGGCGGCGATGTCGGCGCCGCTGCCGTCCAGCTTCGTCGGGTGTCCAATGGGCTTGCCGGCGAATGGATAGCAGCGGATGGCGCTGCCTTTCAGGGTCTCCAGCATCGCCGGCGCATCGATGCCGCCCAAGAGCCGGTCGATGCCGAGCTCCAGCGCCGCCCGGGTCGAGGCCAGCACCGTCTCCGGCGTGGTGCTTACGACTTCGAGATAGGAGACGGCACCCGCTTCGCGGATGCGCCTGGTGAGCTCGGCCAAGACCGGACGTCCGACGCCGATGTCCTTGAAGCCGACATGCTTCAAGCCGAGCGGCCTGACCTCGTCCATGAGCTCGAGGCAGTCGCGCACTGTCTGATCCTCGACCGTCAGCATGAAGATGAAATTCACGGCCGACGGACGCTGGGTAAAAAGGCTGGGGACATGGGCGCCAGCCTAGCAGATCGGCGACGCCTCCGTAGCCGCGGGCGCCGACAGGGATGCCCCCACCCCAACCCTCCCCCGCTATGAAGCGAGGGAGGGAGCAGGAGCGACGATCGAATCTCCCTCCCCCGCCGCCCTTCGACAGAAGCTCAGGGGTGGGGGAGGGCTAGGGTGGGGGCGTCGACCGCTCAGGTCTTGTAGTCGGGCTCCTCGCGGTCGAGGAGGCGCAGCATGGCGTTGAAATGCGCCTGCGCCGCCGGCGGCGTCAGCCCGCGGTCGCGGTCGGGCGAGTCCCGCAGAATGCCTTCAGGCAGCGCATGCAAGGGCTTGCCCATCTGGCTCGCCAACACCGTGTACATGGCCCAGCGCTCGGTGAAGTAGAAGCTGTCATAGGCTTGGGCGACGGTGCGCCCGATGGTGGTCAAGCCATGCATGGCATGGAAGATCACGGTCTTCTTGCCGACCAGCTTGACCATGCGCTGGCACTCTTCGGCGCTGATGACACCATTCATCTCGTCGTCGTAGCAGATCTGCTTGGCAAGCCCGATGGCGTTTGCATGCGCGGTGCCGAGCCGGCCGCCCTTGACGCACGCAATCGCCGTCGCATAGGGCGGATGCGCATGGATGATGCAGGTCGCGTGCTCGAGGGAGGTGTGGAGCGCGCCGTGCAGGTGAAAGGCGGCCGAGCGTACCTGGCCCTCACCGGCGATCAAGTTGCCCTTGGCATCGGCGATGATCAGATTGGAGGCGGTGATCTCACGGAAATGCAGCTCATAGGGGTTGAGCAGGAAGCGGTCGCTCGCCGAGCCCGGCAACACCATGGAAAAGTGATTGGCGATGCCCTCGTTCCAACCCAGACGGTTGGCGATGCGGAAGGCGCCGGCGAGCTCGACGCGGGCCTGCCATTCGGCGGCATCCGAGGGGCGAGTGGTCGGACGGACGGTGCGCAGCTTCGCAGTCATCGGCATCGTTTCCTTGGGCCGGGAGGGATTGAAGAGGTTGGTCGTAAGCCTGGCGTTTCGTATCCGAATTGTAAAGCCGGTCATACCGGTTCGAACACCGGCTCGAAGCCGTCGTCGATCGGCCAGCGCGGCCGATCCATGCGCTTCCAGGGAATGCCGGCGAGATTGGGCGTGGTCGGTCCCGGCGTGTCCACCACCAGCATCGCCAGCGCATAGGCGTAGGCCTGCTGATAGTTCATGGGATTCTTGACCACGATGAACTTCAGCTCATGGGGGTCGATGCCGGCGGCGCGGAACTGCTCGTCGGCATATTCATAGGCCGAAGCGGAGGCGCAGATGATTTTGATCTCGCCGATCTCCAGGACGGCACTCGGCCCCATGCTGGCATTGAGGCCGCCCATGAGGCCGCCCGAATAGGTGAAGCGCCCGTCGAACAGCCGCTCGACGGTGACCTCCGCCTCCACCGGCTTGCCGTAGACCGGGTCGAGCTTGTTGCCGATGCGGGCGCGAAAGCGGCCGCCGACGCCGGCCTTGGTCGCCTGGCCGACGGTCTCGGGATCGACCAGGAGAATGGCGGCACTTTGATCGCTGCCGGCTTGGATGAGGGCCTCCAGCACGACGGCGCTGTCGCCCGCCGCACCGCCGCCGACGCAATCCGCCGCATCGGCCAAGACGATCGGGCCGGCATTGGCGGCACGGCCCCGGCGGATCGCCTCGGCGGTGCCGATTGTCGGCACGGCGAATTCCTGGCGGCGGGACCAGGCGGTCTTGGCCATGTCGAGGGCGACTCGATCGGCCGCTTCGCCGTCGCCGTCGCTGATCGCGACCGCGGTGAAGCCGACGCCCGGAAAGTCGAGCCAGGGCTGCACGCAGAAATAGCTGGCGGCCAGCACCTCGCCCGCCGTCTCCCGGGCGCGGGCGACGGCATGGGCATCGGCCATGGGCCCGGTCCCCTTGGTCCGCTGCTTCTGCGCCGGCAGCAGCATCGGCGCGCGGCGCGCGCGCATCACCGGCTTGATCTTGCCTTGGATCGTGCGCAGCAGCAGACCGGCCGCCCGGCGACCGGTCTCGAAGCCGTCATCGTGCGGATAGTGCTGATAGCCGATGAGGATCTGGGAGAGCCGCAGCATCGCCGGCGTCACATGGGCGTGGAGGTCGAGGCTGACCGCGACCGGCACCCCCTCTCCGACCACCAGGCGCACGTCGGCCAGGATATCGCCTTCGGCGTCATCGAGACCCTCGGCGACGAAGGCGCCGTGGAGGGCGAGATAGACGCCGTCGACCGGGAGAGAGGCCCGCAAGCGATCGATGAGCTCGCCCTTGAGGCGCTCATAGCAGGAGCGCGCCACCCGGCCGCCGGCGCCGCCATGGGTGGCGATCAGCGGCAGCACCTCGGCCTCGTAGAGGCCGAAGAGGTGCAAGGCGCCGCCGACCTCGGTGTTGCTGCTCATGAGCTTGGCAAGCCCGGCCCCGCGCTCGAGATACTTGTTCTCGAAATCGGCCATGTCGCTCACCACCGGCGACAGCGTGTTGCCTTCGAACAAGAGCCCGCCGACGGCGATGCGGGGTGGTTTGATCCTGGCCATGTGCTTTAGCACCTATCGTTCGAACGCGAGACAAAGATTCACCATGGAGACGACATACAAGGCACGAAGAAACAGAGGTTCACGCAGAGGGCGCTGAGAATACGCTGAGAGCGCAGAGGAACGATTTCTGCCGCGCTGAGCGCGGCGCAAAGACTCTTCGCTCCGCGACCTCCGCGTCTCTCTCGGCGAACTCCGCGGTTCGCTCTTCTTCGATGCCTCCGTGGTGCATTCTCCTAGGGCTTGCGGCCGGTGAGCTGTTCATAGAGCGCGCGGTCGGTGGCACCCTCGCTGGCGATGACCGCGACCGAGGCCTCGCCATCGAGGCCGAGGCGATCCCTGAGGCTCCGATCGCGACAGATTGCCAACAGACCGGCAAGGCCGGCAATACCGGTCTCGCCGATGACGAGCGGCGGATCGAGGCGTGCCGCGTGCCGGAGTGCGGTCAGCGCCGGCTCGTCGGGGATGGCGAGAAAGGCGAAGGCTCCCCGATCGAGGATGGTCCAGGAGAAGGGCGAGACCGTACGTGTGGCAAGACCGTCCATGACGGTGGCGAGATCGCCGTCGGCGGGGCTGAGGCGGCCGGCTTCCGCACTTCTCAGAATCCCGGCCGCCGCCAGCGGCTCGACCACGATCACCCGGGGGCCGCGCCGGCCCAGCAATTGCCGGAGCCGTCCCACCACCGCGGCCGCCAGGCTGCCGATGCCGGCGGCGACGAAGAGATGCGTGGGGATGCGGCCGTCCCGTTCCCAGCCCTGGGCGAGCTCGCTTGCCAGCATGGAATAGCCATGGAGCGTATGGCGCGGCACGTCGGGGTAGAGGGGCAAGGGCAGATCGGAGACGACGAAGCCGCCGGTTCGCTCCGCATCGGCCATGCAGCGCTCCAAGGCATCATCAAAGGTGCCGGGCACCCGGACCACGGTGGCGCCGAGGGCCGCGATCGCCTGCGCCCGGCCGGGGCTGACGCCGTCCCGCATGTAGATGGCAGCATTGCAGCCGAAGCGACTCGCCGCCCAGGCGATAGCGCGGCCGTGATTGCCCGACGTGGCGGCCATCAAGGTGATGTGTCCGGCCTCTGCGGCATGGCGGCCGGCGATGATCTCGGCGCTGTCGATGTGAGCCTGCCCGGTGCGGCGCTGGAGCTCGCTCGTCACCAGCTGCAAGGCCGCATAGGGCGGGCCCAAGACCTTGAAGCTGCCGACGGCGAAGCGTTGACCTTCATGCTTCACCGTGAGGCGGGCGATGGCGAACGCGGCGGCGAGGTCCGGAACCTCGATCTCCGGCGTCGGCCGGTAGTGGGGCCAGCGGCGGATGTCGGCGGCGGCGCTCTCCGCCTCATCCTCGGACATGACCCGGCGCTCGGCCGCGCCATAGGGCCGGCCGGCGCGAAAACGCGGGTTGAGCAGGAGCTCGGTCGTGGGGCTGGCTGGCGTCGTCACCGGCGACTTTCCGATCGGAACAAGCTTTTACGATAGGGTTGCCGGCGAGGGAATAGCTGTCTACTTTCGGCCCATTCCATCGACCGGCCGGAAGAGCCGGAGGCGAACGAGGAGGCGTTCCATGCTCGATCCGCAAACCCGGGCGGCGCTGACCGGCCTGGCGGTCGTGGTTGCCCTTGGCATCACCGGCGGCAGCGCCGAGGCGCAGAAGCCGGGCGGCACCGTCATCATGGCGCAGCAGGCGCAACCGCCCTCGACCGATGCGCAAACCACCTCGGCGCAGGCCGCGCGCAACATCTCCATGCATTGGGCGGAGACCCTGGTCGCCCGCGCCGAGAATGCCGCCCCCATCAACGACCTCGCCGAGAAGGTCGACATCTCCGCTGACGGCCTCACCTACGTCTTCACGCTCCGCCAGGGTGTGATGTTTCACAACGGCAAGGAGATGACGGCCGAGGACGCCAAAATCTCCACCGAACGCTACGCCAAGGTCGGCGCCAGCGCCGGCATGATGACCCCGGTGGCGTCGGTCGCCGCCACCGACAAGTACACCATGACCGTCAAGCTGAAGACGGCGGTGCCCGGCTTCATCGAGCAACTAAGCTCGCCCCGCGCCCCGGTCATCGTCATGCCGCGCGAAGAGGCGGCCAAGGAAGCGAACAAGATCAACCATATCGGCACCGGGCCGTTCGAGTTCGTGGAATACAAGCCCGACTCCCACGTCGCCTTGAAGCGCTTCGAGGGCTACCGCGCCAACCCCAACTACACCAAGCGCGACGGCTTCGGCGGCAAGAAGACCGCCTATTTCGATGCCATCACCATCCGCTTCATGCCCGAAGGTGGGGCCCGCACGGCGGCGCTCGAGACCGGCGAGGTGCACATCCTGGAGCAGCTGCCGGCATCCGCGGCCAAGCGCCTGGCCGCCAACAAGGACATCAAGACCTATGAGATGATCCCCTGGGCCTACCAGACGGTGTTCTTGAACGCCGGCCAAGCGCCCACCAACAGCGTGAAGCTCAGGGAAGCCATCCAGATCGCCATCGACGCGGAGGAGATCATGGCGATCTCGACCGAGGGCCTCTTTCGGCTGACCCATGGCTGGCAGCATCCGGGCTCGCTCTACTTCGCCGGCGACGTCGGCAAGGAGAAATACGACGTCCGCGACGTCGGCCGCGCCAAGGCGCTCGTCCAGGAATCCGGCTACAAGGGCGAAGAGATCGTCTTCCTCACCGACAACAGCTTCAAGAACCATAGCGACACCGCCGTGGTGATGACCGAGCAGCTGAAGAAGATCGGCCTCAACATCCGCCTGCAGGTGACCGACTGGCCGACCTCGGTCGCCATCCGCAGCAAGCCCACGGGCTGGAACATGTTCCCGGTGATGATGGGAATCGAGCCCTATGAGGGCCCCTACAACGTCGCCGGCGTATTCGTCGGTCCGAACAATTTCCAGTTCGAAAAGGACGAGGTGCTGGAGCGCGAGAACGTGGCTCTCACCACCCAGCCGACGCTCGATGGACGCCGGCAGGCCTTCGCCAATATCCAGCGCCGGCTCTATGAGCGCTTCTATGCGATCAAGGTCGGCGATGTCGGCATCTACCAGGCGACCCGCGCCAATGTCGCCAACTATCAGCCCTACCGCATCCCCCGCATGTGGGATGTTTGGTTCGAATAAGGGATCGACTAGACTTGCCGGCGCATCGTCGGGCGGGGGCCGAGGAATCGAATGGGTCGTTATCTGGTCTACCGGCTGTTGAGCGCCGTGCCGGTGCTCGTGGTGGTTTCGCTCGTCTCCTTCCTCATCATCTTCCTGGTGCCAGGCGATCCGGCCGCCGAGATCGCCGGCCCCGGCGCCACCTCGGCCGAGGTCGAGCGCATCCGCCATCAGCTCGGCCTCGATGCGCCCCTCTATGAGCAGGTGGTCGGCTATTACGGCAGGCTCGCCCAAGGCGACCTCGGCCGCTCGATCCTCTTGGGCCGCGGCGTCGGTGCCGCCATGCTGGAGCGGGCGCCGATCACGCTCTCCTTGACCGGGCTGGCGCTCATCATCGCGCTCACCCTCGGCCTCCTCTTGGGCGTGGTCGCCGCGGTGCGCCAGAACAGCTGGATCGACCAATCCTCGATGACCGTGGCGCTCATCGGCCTATCGGTGCCGGACTTCTGGCTCGGCCTCGTTATGATCTACGGCTTCGCCGTGCTCTTGGGCTGGCTACCCACCGGCGGCTATGTCGATACCAGCTTTGCCAGCTGGGCGCGCTCGATGGCGATGCCCGCACTGGCACTCGGCATGACCCAGATGGGGCTCTTGGCCCGCATCACCCGGGCCAGCATGCTGGAAGTGCTGCGCCAGGACTACGTGCGCACCGCGCGGGCCAAGGGTTTGCCGGAATTCGTGGTGATCGCCAAGCACGCGCTCGCCAACTCCATGGTCCCGGTCATTACCGTCATCGGCCTCATCGTCGGCATCCTGCTCGGCGGCTCGGTGGTGATCGAGCTGGTATTCTCGCTTCCCGGCGTGGGGCGCCTCATCATCGGCGCCATCCTCAGGCGTGACTATCCGGTGATCCAGGGCGGGCTCTTGCTCACCGCCAGCATCTTCGTCTTCGTCAACCTCATCGTCGACATCCTCTACGCCTATCTCGACCCGCGGGTGCGGTATGACTGAGGATAAGATGAAGATGGATCGCCGGGTCAAGCCCGGCGATGACACAAAAAGAAAGCTCGTCATGCGCGGGCTTGACCGGGGGTGGACTTTGGGAGGGGGTGAGGATCACCCCCTCCCCGACCCTCCCCCGCGCATCCACGTCTTTCGCTCAGGGCCGACGCCGTGACCGCTTCCGCGCAAATCGCCGAGCCCAGGCGGACCAGCCGACTCATCGAGCGGATGCGGCGCTCGACCTTGCCGCGCCGCCTCCTCCGCCATCGCCTGTTCATGACCGGGGCGGTACTCTTCTCGCTCATCGTGCTGATGGCGCTGTTTGCCGATCTCCTCGCCCCGCACGCGCCCAACCAGAACAATGTGCGCTACCGGCTGGGCGAACCCAACGATTTGTTCTGGCTCGGCACCGACAATTTCGGCCGCGACATCCTGAGCCGGGTCATCCATGGCAGCCGGGTGTCCTTGCGCATCGGCCTCATGGTGGTGATCACCAACGCCGTCTTCGGCACGATGATCGGCGCCTGCGCCGGCTATTTCCGGCTGCTCGACAATCCGGTCATGCGCCTCATGGACGGGCTGATGGCCTTCCCCGCCATCCTGTTGGCGATCGCGCTCGCCGCCGTGCTCGGCCCCTCGGAGGTCAATGCCGCCATCGCGCTCACCGTCGCCTATACGCCGCGCACGGCGCGCATCGTCAGGGCCTCGGTCCTGGTGGTCCGCGAGATGGACTATGTGCAGGCGGCGCTGGCCACCGGCGCCGGCCATATCCGCATTCTCTTCCGCCACATCCTCGCCAACAGCATGGCGCCCTTGATCGTGCAGCTCACCTTCATCTTCGCCGTCTCGGTCCTGGCCGAAGCGGTGTTGAGCTTCATCGGCGTCGGCCCGCCGCCGCCGACACCCACCTGGGGCAACATCATCTCCGAGGGCCGCAACTATATTCGCGAGGCGCCGTGGATCTCCCTGTTCCCGGGCATCGCCATTGCGGTTACCGTGCTGGGCCTCAATCTCCTGGGCGACGGGCTGCGCGACGTCTTGGATCCGCGCATGAAGGTGGAACGATGAGCCTACGTGCAGAACCCTTGCTGTCGGTGCGCGGACTCAGCACCAGCTTCGGCGGGCCGCCGGTGGTCGAGGGTGTGAGCTTCGATCTGGCGGCGGGCGAGGTCTTGGGCATCGTCGGCGAATCCGGCTCGGGCAAGAGCGTCACCGCGTTGTCGATCATGCGCCTCATCTCCCATCCCGGCCGCGTGGTGGCGGGGCGCATCTTCTTTGAGGGCGAGGATCTCTTGGCCAAGAGCGAAGCCGAGATGCGCAAGATCCGCGGCGAGCGCATCTCCATGATCTTCCAAGAGCCGATGACCTCGCTTAACCCGGTCTTCACCGTGGGCGACCAGATCGTCGAGACCCTGCGCTATCACCAGGGCATGGGCCGGAAGGATGCGGCGAAGAAGGCGATCGAGCTCCTGAAGCTGGTGGAGATCCCGACCGCCGAGCGCCGGGTCGACGAGTACCCGCACCAGATGTCGGGCGGCATGCGCCAGCGGGTGATGATCGCCATGGCGCTGGCCTGCCGGCCGAAATTGCTGATTGCGGATGAGCCGACAACGGCACTCGACGTCACCATCCAGGCGCAGATCCTGGACCTGCTGCGCCAGCTGCAGCGCGAGCTCAACATGGCGGTCATCCTGATCACCCATGATCTGGGCGTGGTCGCGGAATTCGTGCAGCGCGTCATCGTCATGTACGCCGCCCGCACGGTGGAGCAGGCCTCGGTTTCGGCGCTGTTCAGCGCCCCGCAGCACCCCTATACCGAGGGATTGCTGGAATCGATCCCGCAGCTGGATCAGGTGGCCGATCGGCTGCAGGCGATCGAGGGCACCATCCCCAGCCTGCAGGACATGCCCACGGGCTGCCGCTTCCACCCGCGCTGCCGGTATGCGCAAGCCCCTTGCGCCGAGCTCGACCCGCCGCTCTTCGAAGTGGCCGAGGGCCGGTTCGCCGCCTGCATCCGGCACACCGGCTACCGCCTCCCCAGCCTGGCGGAGGCCGCCTCGTGACCGCCAGCCAGACTGCTCGCCGGACCGCCCTCCAGGGCCGCCCGACCCTCATGGAGGTCGACAGCCTGGTCAAGCACTTCCCCTTGAAGAAGGGCTTCTTCCTGTCGACCGAGATCGGCGCCGTGCGTGCCGTCGACGGCATCAGCTTCCAGGTCGCCGAAGGCGAGACCTTGGGCCTCGTCGGCGAATCCGGCTGCGGCAAGTCGACGACGGGGCGGCTGCTGCTCCGCCTGATCGAGCCCACATCGGGCGCCATCCGCTTCGGCGGCGAGGATCTGGCCACCTTGCCGCCCAAGGCTCTCCGCCAGCGCCGCCGCCAGATCCAGATCATCTTCCAGGATCCGTACTCCTCCTTGAATCCGCGCATGACGGTGGAGGACATCGTCGGCGAGCCCTTGATCGTGCACGACGTCGGCAGCTCCCGGGAGCGCACCACAAGGGTGGCCGAGCTCCTGTCCGTGGTCGGGCTCGCCCGCGAGCACGCCAACCGCTACCCGCACGAGTTCTCCGGCGGACAGCGCCAGCGGATCGGCATCGCCCGGGCGCTGGCGCTCAATCCGAAATTCATCGTTTGCGACGAGCCGGTTTCTGCGCTCGATGTGTCGATCCAGGCGCAGATCATCAACCTCATGCAGGACCTGCAGCGGGAATTCGAGCTGACCTATCTTTTCATCAGCCACAACCTCGCCGTCGTCCGCCACATCGCCGACCGGGTGGCGGTCATGTATCTCGGCAAGATCGTCGAGATCACCGACAAGCACACGCTCTACGAGGACCCGAAGCATCCCTATACCCAGGCGCTCTTATCCTCGATCCCGATCGCCAAGCCTGAGCAGAAGCGCCAGCGCATCATGCTGACGGGCGACGTGCCGAGCCCGATCAACCCTCCCGCCGGCTGCCGCTTCCACACGCGCTGCCCCTATGCGGAAGCGATCTGCCGGGAGAAGGAGCCGCCGCTCATCGAGGTCGGCGGCGGCCACCGGGTCGCCTGCCACCTGGTGCAGCCGCAGAATGCCTGAGGCAAGGGTGCGGGATTTCACCGCTTGACCCTCCGGGCGTGGCATCATAGGCGGGTCGAACCAACCAAAACCAATGAGGAGACCCCCATGCGCATTGCCGTCGCCGCCGCCCTGCTGCTTGCCGCCGCCTCGCCCGCTTGGGCGCAGAGTGCCAAGATGGACATGGTCACCGGCTCGGGTCAGGTGAAATGGTCACCGGCGCCGCCGAGCTTGCCCAAGGGCGCCATGATCGCCGTCATCTCCGGCGACCCGTCCAAGGACGGCCCCTATGTGCTGCGCCTCAAGATGCCGGCCAACTACAAGGTTCCGGCCCATCACCACCCGACCACCGAGAACGTCACCGTCATCTCCGGCAGCTTCCATGCCGGCATGGGCGACAAGCTCGACATGAAGAAGGCGATGACCTTCGGGCCGGGCGGCTTCGCCTCGATGGCCTCCGGCATGAACCACTATGCCTGGGCGACGAAGGAGACCGTGCTGCAGGTGCATGGCATCGGCCCCTTCGCCATGGTGTACGCCAACCCTGCCGACGATCCCAGCAAGACGCGCTAACGCCCCGCTGCCGCGCGGGCGGAGCCACGGCTTGACTGCGTCCCTGGGTGACAGCATATTGACAGCAAAATGCTGGGGGTCCGCATGTCCACTTTGACCGTCCGCAATCTCGAGCCCGAAGTCGTCGAGCGCCTGAAAGTGCGGGCGCGTGCAAACCATCGATCGCTGGAGGCCGAAGTTCGAGTGATCCTCAGCGAGGCTGCCCCGATCTCGCGGGCCGAGGCGATCGCGGCGCTTAAAACCTTTGGGAAGAGGCTCGGCAAGCGTCGATGGTTCGCCGAAGACTCGACCGCAGTGATCAGAGCGGCCCGCGACGGGCGGCGTGATTAGCGCCGTCATCGACGCGAGCGTCGCCGTCAAGTGGTTCGCGTCGGAATCGGACAGCAGCGCCGCGCGGCGGCTTCTTGACGTCGTCGAACCTTTCGCTCCGGATTGGCTCTTGCTCGAGGTCGCTCACGTTGCGGAGCGCGCCCGACGCAACGGCGTGCTTAGCGCGGAACAATGCCGCGGCGTCGTGGAGATGCTGGAAGCGGCGGTTACCCTCGTGTCGGCGCGCCAGCATGTTGCTGCCGCCCAGGAGCTTGCTGCCGAGCGCGGGCTGTCCGTCTATGACGCCATCTATCTAGCCCTTGCGCTCGACTATCGGCTGCCGCTGATCACCGCCGACATGGAGCTGGCGGCTGCCGGCGGTGTCCATCTCGCTGACTTCGTCCGCCGGCTGTAGCCACGGCTCGCCTAAGTCCGCCCATGACCAAGCTCCGGCGCACATTCAACATCGAGGACCTGCGGCAGGCGGCCAAGAGGCGGCTGCCGCGGGGGATCTTCGAATATGTCGACCGCGGCACCGAGGACGAGACCGGGCTCGAGGAAAACCGCGCTGCCTTCGAGCGCATCCGGTTCAAGCCGCGGGTACTCCTCGACATGTCGACGCGCCGCATGGAGACGACGCTGTTCGGGCGTCAGCAGCGCCTGCCCTTCGTCATCGCGCCGATGAGCCCGACGGGCTTCCTCTGGTACGAGGGCGAGCTCATGCTGGCCCGCGCCGCGGCCGCCGCCGGCATTCCCTACTCCTTCCCCACCTATTCATTCACCGCGATGGAGAAGATCGCCGCGGCAACGCCGGGAAACCTGTGGTTCCAGCTCTATATGTGGCAGGACCAGGAGCATTCCTTGGCGCTCCTCGAGCGTGCCAAGGAGGCGGGCAGCCATGCGCTGATCGTCACGGTGGATACCTCAGTCGGCCCCAACCGCGAATTCAATCAGAGGAACGGTATGACCGAGCCGTTTCGTCCGGCATTGCGGCCGATCCTGGGCATGCTGGCCCATCCGGGGTGGCTCATGCGCGTGCTCCTTCCCTACGTTCTCGCCAAGGGCGCGCCCATGCTGGAGAACCATCCGACGGAGCACCGCTTGGGCGTCTTCCGCAAGCCGCCGAATGACGGCATCAGGATCAGCGCGTCGCTCAATTGGGCCGACATTCGGAAGCTGAAGGAATTCTGGAAAGGCCCGCTGGTCATCAAGGGCATTCTCCGCGCCGACGACGCCAAGCGGGCGATCGATGCCGGCGCCGACGGCGTGGTGGTCTCCAACCACGGGGCGCGCAATCTCGATGGTGCCATCGCCTCCATCGACGCCTTGCCAGAGATCGCCGACGCGGTCCGCGGCCGGCTCACGCTCCTCTTGGACAGCGGCATCCGCCGCGGCAGCGATGTGGCAAAGGCACTGGCGCTCGGCGCGGACGCTGTCCTCATCGGCCGCGCCGCTCTCTGGGGCCTGGCGGTCGCCGGCCAAAAGGGCGTCGAGCACGCGCTGGCGCTGCTTGGCAACGAGCTCGACATTACGATGGCTTTTCTCGGTTGCCGGGAGTTGGCCGAGCTCGGGCCGGATCTGTTGGCGCTGCCGGCGCGCCCAGCGCTTACAAGGTCAATGGAGCCCGTCTAGGATTGAGGGCTACCATGCCCGCCATGATCTTCGCCCAGCCCCCGCCCGCCCGCGATCCGCTGCGCCGCGCCATCGCGGCGCTCTATCGCGCAGATGAGACGCACCTGGTCGAACGCCTGATCGACGCGGCGGCGGTGGCGCCGGCGGTGGCGCGGCGCATCGAGGCCAGGGCCCGGGCACTCGTCGTCGACGTCCGGCGCGGGCGCCAGGGCCAGGGTGGGCTCGATGCGTTCTTGCACGAATACGCGCTCTCCACCCGCGAGGGCGTGGTGCTCATGTGCCTGGCCGAGGCGTTGCTGCGCATCCCCGATGCCGAAACCGCCGACCGGCTGATCCGCGACAAGATCGGCGAGGCCGACTGGCAGGCGCATCTCGGCCGCTCCGACTCGCTCTTCGTCAACGCCTCCACCTGGGCCTTGATGCTGACCGGACGGGTGATGGCGCTGGGTGCGGAGGAGGATGATTGGCCGGGCGTGCTCGGCCGGCTCGTCCGCCGCTCGGGCGAGCCGGTCATCCGCAACGGCTTGACCCAGGCGATGCGCATCCTGGGCCGCCAATTCGTCATGGGCCGCTCCATCGAGGAGGCCCTCGAGCGCGCCCGCGAGCCCGAGCGCCAGGGCTATCGCCATTCCTACGACATGCTGGGCGAGGCGGCGCGCACGCAAGCGGATGCCGAGCGCTATCGCCTCTCCTATGAGGCCGCGATCGGCGCCATCGGCAAGGCCTCATCGGGAAGCGGCCCCATCGCCGGGCCCGGCATCTCGGTCAAGCTCTCGGCGCTCCATCCGCGCTACGAGCTGGCGCAGATGGATCGGGTCATGGCCGAGCTGGTGCCGGTGGTGAAGAGCCTGGCGCTCCAGGCCAAGGGGCTCGATATCGGCTTCACCGTGGACGCGGAGGAATCGGACCGGCTCGAACCCTCCTTGGACGTGATCGAGGCGCTGGCATTGGATCCCGAGCTCGCCCAATGGTCCGGCCTCGGGCTTGCCGTGCAGGCCTATCAGAAGCGCGCGATCCCCGTCATCGACTGGCTGGCCGACCTCGCGGAGCGGAGCCGGCGCCGGCTCATGGTCAGGCTGGTCAAGGGCGCCTATTGGGACACCGAGATCAAGCGCGCCCAGGAACGCGGGCTAGCGGGATATCCCGTCTTCACCCGCAAGCTCGCGACCGACGTCTCCTATCTGGCGGCCTCCCGCCGCCTCCTGGCCCGGCCGGATCGCTTCTATCCGCAATTCGCCACCCACAACGCCCATACCCTGGCCGCGATCCTGGAATTCGCCGGCAACGATCGCGACTTCGAGTTCCAGCGCCTGCACGGCATGGGCGAGGCGCTCTATCGGCAGATCGTCAACGCCGATGCCGGCGGCATTCCAGCCCGCGTCTATGCGCCGGTGGGTGGGCACGAGGATCTCTTGGCCTATCTCGTGCGCCGCCTCTTGGAGAACGGCGCCAACACCTCCTTCGTCAACCGCATCGTCGATGAAAGGCTGCCGATCGATGTGGTGGTGGCCGATCCGGTGCAAGCGCTCAGGGGCATGACGCCGAAGCCGCATCCGCGCATCCCGCTCCCGGCCGACCTCTTCCGCCCGGAGCGGGTGAATTCGCTCGGCATCGATCTCGGCGATGAAACCCAGCTCGCTCCCCTTGCCGCCGCCATGGACGAAGCAGCAGGGCGCGGCTGGAAG
Organism: Pseudomonadota bacterium; assembly: GCA_016195085.1. Classification (NCBI taxonomy): domain Bacteria; kingdom Pseudomonadati; phylum Pseudomonadota; species Pseudomonadota bacterium. The sequence goes on from JACQAG010000039.1 coordinate 105,854, forward strand.
GCCGCACCCATCGTCGCCGGGCGGGAGCGCTCCGGCAGCGGCAAGATCGTGCGCGATCCGAGCGACCACCGGCGCGAGATCGGCCGGGTGGTGGAGGCGTCGGCCGCCGACCTCGAAGCGGCCCTCGCCGCCGCCTCGGCATCGTCGGCAGCATGGGATGCGACGCCGGCGGAGCGCCGCGCCCAGATCCTGGAGCGCAGCGCCCTCCTTTACGAAGAGAAAATGCCGGAGCTGATGGCGCTCGCCATTCGCGAAGCCGGCAAGACCCTGCCCGATGCCTTGGCCGAGGTTCGCGAAGCCGTCGATTTCTGCCGCTACTATGCGGCGCGCGCGCGGGCCGACTTCGCCTATCCGTTCGAGCTGCCGGGACCCACGGGAGAGCGCAATAGCCTCGAGCTGCATGGCCGCGGGGTCTTTGCCTGCATCAGCCCGTGGAACTTTCCCTTGGCGATCTTCACCGGCCAGGTGGCCGCCGCACTCGCCTCTGGCAACGCCGTCATCGCCAAGCCGGCCGAGCAGACCCCACTCATCGCCGCCGAGGCCGTGCGTCTCCTGCATGCCGCCGGCGTTCCCGCCGAGGTTCTGCATCTCTTGCCCGGCGACGGTGCTGCGGTGGGGGCGCCGCTGGTCGCCGATCCGCGCATCGCCGGCGTCGCCTTCACCGGCTCGACCGAGACCGCCCGCACCATCAACCAGTCGCTGGCCGCCCGTTCCGGCCCGATCGCCCCGCTCATCGCCGAGACTGGCGGGCAGAACGCGATGATCGTCGACTCCTCGGCCCTGCCTGAACAGGTGGTGATGGACGTCGTCGCCTCGGCCTTCCAAAGCGCCGGGCAGCGCTGCTCGGCCTTGCGCATCCTCTGCCTCCAGGAAGACGTGGCGGACCGGATCACCGCCATGCTGAAGGGCGCCATCGACGAGCTCCGGCTCGGCGATCCCGGCCTCATCGGAACCGATGTCGGCCCGGTCATCGACCAGGAAGCCCTGGACACGCTGGAGGCGCACGCCAGGCGCATGGCCCACGAGGGCAAGCTCATCGCCAGGGCCAAGCTCGGCCCCGAGGCCGCCCATGGCACCTTCATGGCGCCCTTGGCCGTCGAGATCGACCGCATCGACCGCTTGACTGGCGAGGTCTTCGGACCCGTCCTGCATGTGCTCCGCTACGAAGAGGATCGCCTGGAGGCGGTCCTGGACGAGATCCGGAAGACCGGCTTCGCGCTCACGCTTGGCATCCACAGCCGCATCGACGAGACCGTGCGGCGGGTGACCAGCCGGCTCGGCGTCGGCAACACCTATGTCAACCGCAACATGATCGGCGCCGTCGTCGGCGTGCAGCCCTTCGGCGGCGAGCGTCTGTCGGGCACCGGCCCCAAAGCCGGCGGCCCCTTCTATCTCCACCGGTTCGCGGTCGAGCGCACCGTCAGCATCGACACCACGGCGGCCGGCGGCAATGCCAGCCTGTTGTCGCTGACAGAGTGACTAGAGAATGACTAGAGTCTATTCCGCCCGGACATGATCACCCTCATCCTTAGGAAGAGGGAGCAGGATGTAAGCGCTCTTCCCTTGTATTCCCTCTCCCATGGGGAGAGGGCTAGGGTGAGGGGAAGCGCCAGCCGAGACGTTCGGCACCATCGCGAACGCGGCATCTCTTCCCCTCACCCCAACCCTCTCCCCATAGGAGAGGGCGAAGAGGCGATCCTCGCTTCCAATTGACCAAAACGCATCCTAACTTGCTGTAACGCACGTGTCACAGACCGTCGCTATGGTCGGCCACGATCATTCCATCCCAGCGGAGGTAAGGCCCATGTCGGCACGCCGTCTCCTGAGGCTCATCGCGCTAGCACCGCTCACCCTGCCGCTCGCCGCCCTGCCAAGCGCCGCCGCCGGCATCGATGACGTCAAGCACCTCATCGTCATCTATGGCGAGAACCGCAGCTTCGACAATCTCTACGGCCTCTTCCCCGGCGCCGACGGCATCGCCAATTCGGAAAGGACCCAGACCCAGGTCGACAAGGAGGGCAAGGTCTACGAGGCCTTACCGCAGCCGATCAACACCGGCCTGAAGCCGCCCGGGCCGGACCCGCGCTTCCCCGCGAACCTGCCCAACAAGCCCTTCGACATCGGCAAATACGTGCCGATCGGCGAGAAGACCGGCGATCTCGTGCATCGCTATTGGCACGAGATGGAGCAGATCGACGGCGGCAAGATGGACAAGTTCGTCGCCTGGTCGGATGCCGCCGGACTCGCCATGGGCTATTACGACGGCAGCTCCATGGCGCTGTGGAAGGTGGCGCAGAAATATACGCTGGCCGACCACTTCTTCCATGGCGCCTTCGGCGGCTCGTTCCTGAACCACGTGTTCCTGGTCTGCGCCTGCGCGCCCCGCTACGAGGGCGCGCCGGAAGCCCTGGTGGCCAAGCTCGACGCCAATGGCCGTCTGCAGCCCGGCCCCGATGTGGTGACGCCTGACGGCTTTGCCGTCAACACCATGCAGACGGTCTACCAGCCGCACGCGGCCTCGATCACCGACACGGCGCGGTTGTTGCCGCCGCAGACCGCCCCCACCATCGGCGACCGCTTGAGCGCCAAAGGCGTGGACTGGGCCTGGTATTCCGGCGGCTGGGACGACGCGCTCGCCGGCAAGCCCGACCCGCTGTTCCAGTTCCATCATCAGGCTTTCGCCTTCTTCAAGAACTATGGCGACGGCACCGAAGCGAAGGCGAAGCACCTCAAGGACTACAAGGATTTCGACAAGGCGCTCGCCGACGGCACGCTGCCGCCGGTCGCCTTCTACAAGCCCATCGGCGGCTTGAACCAGCATCCGGGCTATACCGACGTCATGTCCGGCGACAAGCACATCGCCGAGGTGATCCAAAAGATCGAGCAGAGCTCGATCTGGAAGGACACCCTGGTGATCGTGACCTATGACGAGCATGGCGGCTATTGGGACCACGTGGCCCCGCCCAAGGCGGACAAATGGGGGCCCGGAAGCCGGGTGCCGACGCTCATCATCGGCCCGATGGTGAAGAAAGGCTTCGTCGACCATAGCGTCTACGAGACCACCTCGATCCTCACCTTCATCGAGAAGAAGCATGGGCTCGAGCCGCTCGCCACCCGCGACCGCGACGCGCCCAACCTGACCGGCTTCTTCGAGTAGCAACCGGACATTTCGCATCCCGGCCCTCCCCCGCATCAGCGGGGGAGGATAAACGGCGCCGTAAGGTTGAAGCGCTGGCCTCGATTGCCGGCTGCGCTACACTCCGGGACGGAGGTGGCGCCATGTCTCGCTTGCTCGCCTTGGTTTTCTTGCTGGCCGCATCGCGGTTTGCCGGCTGGGCGCCAGCCGTCCAGGCCGAGGAGCCGCCCGTCGACCTGGCGATCGTGCTGGCGGTGGATTCCTCCGGCAGCATCAACACCGAACGCTATTTCATGCAGCTCCGCGGCTATGCGGGTGCCCTCACCTCGCCGGAGATTCTGAACGAGATTCTGAGCGGGCGGCATCACCGCATTGCAGTTACCTATTTCGAATGGGCGGATGCCAAGCGGGTCGCCCGTGTCGTGCCCTGGACCGTGATCGACGGCAAGGAGTCGGCGGCCAAGGTGGCAGACCTGCTCGCGGCCCATCGCCGCCAGCTCGTCGGCGATACCTGCATCGGTTGCGCCATCGAGGAGGCGATGAAGCTGTTCGCCGAGCTGCCCTACAAGCCCGACCGCAAGGTCCTGGACATTTCCGGCGACGGCGAGAGCAATGCCGGCCCGCCGGTCGGAGAGCCGCGCGCCTTGGCCTTGAGCCAGGACATCACCATTAACGGGCTGCCGATCGTGACCGCCTATGAGCCCAATCTCGCCCACTACTACCAGAGCGAGGTGATTGGCGGCCCCGGCGCTTTCGTCATCGCGGCACGCGGCTTCGATGACTTCACCCGCGCGATCGGCGCCAAGCTCCTGCGCGAGATCGCCGATCGCGGCACGGCCCCCTCGCAACTGGCCGAGATCCGCCGCGGACCGAAGTGATTCACCACGGAGGCACGGAGAAGGGCGAATTCTCGCGCGCTACGCGCGCAGACGGTCTTCTCATCTCCGTGTCCTCCGTGTCTCTGTGGTGACTCTCATCGTGGAGCGTCGGGGCACGCCCGGCCATGACGAATTGGGAGAGGGCGCTTCAGCCCCGCCCTTTGGCCATCCGCTCGAGCTCGGTTGCGGCCGTCTCCAGGTTGCGCAAGGTGCGCTCCATCTCGGCGCGTTCCCTCGGATCGACCCGGTGGCTGTCGAGGGCGTAGCGCACGCCGGCGGCGCGCTCGCGGAAGCGCTGGGCCTTGGCGAGGAACTGCTCGCTGCTGAGCAGCTCCCGCTCGTCGCCGCGTTTCCTTGGCCGTCGCATCATGGTTGTAGAGTATAAAACGGCCCGGGAGGAAAAGCTCCGAAATGTCCGTTCTCGACCTCGACCGATTCGCGGCCGCCCCGCTCGCCCGCGAGCCCTATGACTTCGTCGTGCTGACCGATTTCATCAAGAAGGCGGCGCAGCCGGCGATCGCCGCCGATTTCCCCGATATTGCCCAGGGCGGCAGCTTTCCCTTGAGCGTGCTCGACTATGGACCCGCCTTCGCCAACCTCGTGGACGAGCTCCAGGGACCGGCGATGCGCCGCACCTTCGCCGGCAAATTCGGCATCGACCTCGAGGCGCGGCCGGTCACCATCACCGCGCGCGGCCACACCCGCGAAAAGGACGGCCAGATCCACGCCGACAGCAAGACGAAGCTCATCACCGTGCTCATCTACATGAACCCTGAATGGTCCGCCGGCGATAGCGCCGGGCAGCTTCGCCTCCTGCGCTCGCCCGAGTCCCTGGATGACGCCGCCGTCGAGATCCCCCCGGCGATGGGAACCCTCGTCGCCTTCCGCTGCGCCGCCAATGCTTGGCACGGCCATCATCCTTTTGTGGGGGCCCGTCGCGCCATTCAATTGAACTGGGTGACCGACAAGGGCGTGGTCAGGCGCGAAGAGTTCCGTCACCGCCTCTCCGCCTTGGCGAAGCGGCTGACGTCGTGGCGGCGAGCAGGCCGATGAACGACACCGTCACCAAGACCAGCGCCGGCGTCGCCGCAATCCGGCTGCTCGAAGCCTATGGCGTCGACCTCGTCTTCGGCATTCCGGGCGTGCACACCCTCGAGCTCTATCGTGGGCTGGCCAACAGCCGCATCCGCCACGTGACCCCGCGCCACGAGCAGGGCGGCGGCTTCATGGCCGACGGCTATGCGCGGGTCTCCGGCCGTCCCGGCGTATGCATCCTCACCACCGGCCCCGGCGTCACCAACGCCGCCACCCCGATCGCGCAGGCCTATTCCGACAGCATGCCGATGCTGATCATCTCCTCGGTCAACGCCAGGGCCGATCTCGGCATGGGGCGCGGCCGCCTGCACGAGATCACCAACCAGCAGGCCGCCATCGCGCCCTTGGTCGCCTTCAGCCAGACCATCCTCGAGCCCGCGCAATTGCCGGACGCGATGGCGCGCGCCTTCGCCGTGTTCCAGGGCCAGCGCCCGCGCCCGGTGCATATCGAGATCCCGATCGACGTGCTCGAGCTCCCCGCGGAATTCCCGATCGCCGCCAGACGGGCGTTCGGGCATCCCGCACCCACGGCGGACGCGATCGCGGCGGCAGCGGCGATTCTGGCGCAGGCGAAGAAGCCGGTGATGATCGTCGGCGGCGGCGCCGTCAACGCGACCGCCGAGGTGGCGGCGATGGCGGAGCGGCTCGCAGCACCGGTGATCGCGACCAAGGCCGGCAAGGGCACGCTCGCCGATACCCATCCCCTGGCGCTCGGCGGCAACCTCATCTCCAAGCCGGCGCAGGAGCTGCTGGGTTCGGCCGATGTGGTGCTGGCGGTCGGCACCGAGCTTGCCGAGACCGACCACTACACCGCCGGCTTGCCCATACGCGGCCGGCTCATCCGCATCGATGTCGACGCCAAGGTGCTGACCCGCGACTATCCGGCCGAGGTGGCGATCCTCGCCGATGCGAAGCTGGGCTTGGCCGCTCTCCTCGCCGCGCTCGGCAGCGATGCCGTCGCCGCCCTCAGGGGGAATTCAGCGAAGGCCGAAGTCGCCCGCATCCGCGAGCGCATTCTCGCCGCGGCACCGCCCTTGCGCCTGAAGCACTTCAAGGTGCTGGATGCGCTGCGCCGGGCCATGCCGGAAACCGGCGTCGTGTTCAGCGACATGACCCAGATCGCCTATACCGGCAACACCTACTACCCCTGCCCCCGGCCCCGCTCCTGGTTCCACCCCAATGGCTACGGTACCTTGGGCTTCGCGCTGCCCGCCGCGATCGGCGCCAAGCTCGCCCGGCCCGACCGGCCGACCGCCGTGCTGGTCGGCGATGGCGGGCTCCTGTTCACGGTGCAGGAGCTGGCAACCGCGGTCGAAGAGTCGCTGCCGCTCGCCGTGGTCATGTGGAACAACGACGGCTACGGCCAGATCCGCGACGGACTCGTTGCCCGCGGCGTGCCGGAGATCGGCGTCAATCTGCGCAACCCCGACCATCTGGCCCTCGCCCGCGCCTTCGGCTGCAGGGCGGTCCGGCCCGAGAGCCTGGAGGCGTTCACCGATTCCGTGCGCGAGGCACTCACCCATGAGGTGCCCACCTTGATCGAGGTGCATGAGCAGGCGGGATACCTCGATTAGCGCCGAGGCGCCCAGGCTTGGCCGGGATGCCTGGCCGGTTCCGCCGGCGCGCGCCTGGGCGGCGTGGTCGGTGGGCGGGTTCTTCTTCTTCTACGCCTTCGTGCTCCGGGTCTCGCCCAGCGTCATGGTCGAGGAGCTGATGCGGGACTTCGCCGTCGGCGGCGCCCTCCTCGGCAATCTCTCCGCCTTCTATTTCTATGCCTATGCCGGCCTGCAGATGCCCTTGGGCGTGCTGATGGACCGTCTCGGCCCGCGCCGGCTGATGGCGGGTGCCGCCGTGCTGGCCGCCGGCGGCACCCTCCTCTTCGCGCTGGCCGACAGCATCACCGGGGCCTATCTCGGCCGCTTGCTCATCGGCGCCGGCTCGGCCTGCAGCTGGGTCGGGGCCTTGACCTTGGCGACGCTCATGTTTCCGCCGGCGCGCTTCGCGCTCCTGGGCGGCCTGACGCAAACCGCAGGCACGGTCGGGGCCATCTTCGGCCAGGCGCCTCTCGGCGCCGCGGTCGATGCCTTCGGCTGGCGCGGCGCCATGACGGCGACCGCGCTCATCGGCCTTATCCTGGCGATCCTCTTTTGGACCGTGGTCGAGGAACGGCCGCGCCACGCCGCCACGCCGTCGGCCTTTCTGGGCGGCTTCCGGCGCGCCGCCATGAACCGCGAGACCTGGCTCTGCGCCATCTGCGGGCTCGCCTTCACCGCGCCGATCCTGGCCTTCGCCGGGCTGTGGGGCGTGCCCTATCTGGCCGCCGCCTATGGCATGGCGCGGCCGGAGGCAGCCGCCGTCCTGTCTTTCTGCTTCGTCGGGCTCGGCATCGGCGCGCCGATCCTGGGCTGGCTCTCCGATCACCTCGGCCGCCGCAAGGCCCCGCTCATCGCCGCGGGCGCGCTCTCCACGGCGTCCCTGGCCCTGATCCTCTACCTGCCGAGCCTGCCGATCTGGCTCATCTGCGTGCTGCTCTGCTTGAACGGCGCCGGCACCTCGGCCCTGGTCTTGACCTTCGCCGCCGCGCGCGAGCACAACCCGCCCGGCGTCAGCGGTGCCGCCTACGGCATCGTCAACACCGCGGTGATCGGCTCCGGTGCAGTGTTCCAGCCCCTGGTCGGCCTGCTGCTCGACCTGCAATGGCAGGGCGAGATGCTGGCCGGCGCCCGGGTGTTCACGCCCGAGTCGTATCGGCTCGCCTTCGCCTCGCTCTTGGCCGCCTGCGTCCTCGGCCTCGTTGCCGGCAGCCTCATGAGCGAAACCCACGGGCGGCAGCGGGGCTAAAAACTGCGGTTGCGCGACGTCCCGAACAACCTGCTAGTCTTGCCGGCAAGCACCAAGAACACGGACGCAGGGCTAAATCGGGAGACTTTCATGGTCAGGGCATGCATGAGCCTGCTCTTCGGGCTCGCCGTTCTCTTCCTCGTGCCGGCGTTGGCCTTGGCGCAAGCGCCCCAGCGCGGCGGCACGCTCGCCAGCATCGTCAATCCGGAACCGCCGATCCTGATCGTCGGCCTCAACAACCAGGGCCCGACCTTGATGGTCGGCGGCAAGATCTACCAGGGCTTGTTGCGCTTCGATCATGATCTGAAGCCGCTGCCAAGCCTGGCCAAGTCCTGGACCATCTCGGCCGACGGCCGCACCTACACCTTCAAGCTCGAAGAGACCGTGCGCTGGCATGACGGCAAGCCCTTCAGCGCCGAGGACGTGGTCTTCAGCCTGACCAAATGGCACACGGAATTGAACCCGCGGAGCCGCGCCGTGCTCCAGCGCATGGCCGCGGTCACCGCACCCGACCGCAGCACGGTCGTGATCCAGCTGAAGGAGCCGTTCGAGCCGCTCTTGCTCATGTTCGATGCGACCGCGCTGGCGATCATGCCGAAGCACATCTATGACGGCACCGACTTCCGCACCAACCCCATGAACCAGACGCCGATCGGCACCGGGCCGTTCAAGTTCAAGGAGTGGCAGCGCGGGCAATACATCCAGCTCGTCCGCAACGAGGATTACTGGAAGCCGGGCCTGCCCTACCTCGATGCCATCATCTATCGGGTGATCCCCGATGCGGCCCAGCGCGCGGTGGCGCTGGAGACCGGAGTCGTGCAGCTCGCCCAGAGCAACGACATCGAGCCCTTCGAAATGCCGCGCTTCCGCGCGCTTCGCAATTTCGAGATCACCGGCAAGGGCTGGGAGATGTTCAGCCCGCTCGCCTGGATGGATTTGAACCTGCGCGAGCCGCCGCTCAACGACAAGCGCTTCCGCCAGGCGCTGATCTCGGCGATCGACCGCAATTTCATCCGCGAGCGCATCTGGCATGCCCTGGGGCGGGTGCCGACCGGGCCGATCGCGTCCACCACCCGCTTCTACGATAAGGACGTGCCGCTCTATCCCCATGATCCCGAGAGAGCGAAGAAGCTGCTCGACGACATGGGATTGAAGCCCGACAGCCGCGGCGTGCGCGCGCATCTGAAGAACCTGGCGCTCCCCTACGGCGAGGTGTGGATGCGCACGGCCGAGTATGTGAAGCAGGCGCTGGCCAAGGTCGGCATCGAGGTCACCATCGAGTCGACCGACGCCGGCGCCTGGGCGCAGCGCTTGGGCGAGTGGCAATATCAGACAAGCTTCAACTTCGTCTACCAGTGGGGCGATCCGACCTTGGGCGTGGCCCGCACCTACGTATCCTCCAACATCCAGAAGATCGCCTTCACCAACACCATGGGCTATGCCAATCCGACCGTGGACGATCTCTTCGCCCGGGCGGCGACGGCGCCGACCGCGTCCGACCGGCAGAAGCTGTTCAGCCAGGTCCAGCGCATCCTCGCCGAGGACGTGCCCGTCGTCTGGCTGCTCGAGCTCGAATTCCCGACCATCCACGACAAGCGCCTGAAGCACGTGGTGAGCGAAGGCGTCGGCACCAACGCCTCCTTCGAGGACGTGTATTTCGCGAAGTGAGAATCCAAGCCCCCACCCTAGCCCTCCCCCGCTGATGACAGCGAGGGAGGGGACAAGAGCGCATCTCGTGCTCCCTCCCCCGCGCGCGCGGGGGAGGGTCGGGGTGGGGGCACACGTTCTGCCAGAGATTGCTGCCCATGGGTAGGCTCGACTACCTCGCCAAGCGCGTGTTGAAGGCGCTGGTCATCCTCCTTGCCATCGCCGTCATGAATTTCTGCCTCATCCGCTTGGCCCCGGGGGATCCGGCCTCGGTCATCGCCGGCGAGGCCGGGGCAGCGGATGCGAAGTACATGGAGCAGCTCCGCCACCAGTTCGGCCTCGACCTACCGCTCTCGAGCCAGCTCTGGATCTATGTGAAAAACGTCGTCGCCCTCGATCTCGGCTTCTCCTATCGCAACCAGCGGACGGTGGCGGCGATGGTGTTCGAGCGCCTGCCGGCAACCTTGCTCCTGACCCTGACTGCCTTCGCGCTGGCGCTCGCCGGCGGGATATTTCTGGGTGTGCTCGCCGCCACCCATGCCGGCAGCTGGGCCGACAGCCTGATCACCGTCTTGGCGCTGGGATTCTATGCCACGCCGCTCTTCTGGGTCGGGCTCATGCTGATCCTCTTGTTCTCGGTCAATCTCGGCTGGGTTCCGGCCTTCGGCATGGAGCAGGTGGGCCAGGGCCTCGTCGGTATCGAGCGATCCCTCGACATCGCCCATCATCTGATCTTGCCGGCGATCACGCTCGGCCTCTTCTTCGTCGCCATCTATGCCAGGCTGACCCGCGCCTCGATGCTGGAGGTGCGCGACATGGACTTCGTGCGCACCGCTAGGGCGAAGGGCCTCTCCGAGCATCGGATCGTGCGCGTGCATATGCTGAAGAACGCCATCCTGCCGGTCATCACCTTTGCCGGCATCCAGGCGGGCCAGCTCGTCGGCGGCTCGATCGTGGTGGAGACGGTGTTCGCCTGGCCCGGCATCGGCCGGCTCGCTTTCGAGGCCTTGCTGCAGCGGGATTACAATCTGCTCTTGGGCGTGTTTTTCCTGACCTCGGTCATGGTGGTCGTCTTCAACCTCTTGACCGATCTCGTCTACAGCCTGGCCGATCCCCGCATCGAGGTCGCGGCATGAACGAGTTCTGGCGCCGCTATCGGCAGAACCGCGGCGGCGTCATCGGCCTTGCCGTGCTCATGATCGTGATCCTGGTGGCAGCGCTGGCGCCCATCGCCTACCCCGCGGGCCCGTGGGAGATGGCCGGCGCACCCTTCGAGCGTCCCTTCGGCCGGGAGTTTCCGCTCGGCACCGACATGCTCGGCCGCGACATCACCGCCGGCATCGTCCATGGCGCGCGTGTCTCCTTGATGCTGGGCGTGATCTCGACCTTGGTGGCGGTCAGCCTCGGCATCGTGCTCGGCGCCTTTGCCGGCTATTACGGCGGCGTGGTCGACGATGCCCTGATGCGCTTCACCGAATTCTTCCAGACCATTCCCAGCTTCGTCTTCTCGGTGGTTCTGGTGGCGATCTTCCGGCCCTCGATCCGCTCGATCATCGCCGCCATCGCCATCGTCAGCTGGCCGCCGGTCGCCCGCCTGGTGCGCGGCCAGTTCTTGAGCCTGCGGTCGCGGGAATTCGTCGAGGCGGCGATCATCATCGGCCAATCCAATCTCCGCATCATCTGGACGCAGATCCTGCCGAACGCGATCTCCCCCATCATCGTCACCGCCTCGCTCAATGTGGCCTCGGCGATCCTGCTCGAATCCGCCTTGAGCTTCCTCGGCCTGGGCGATCCCAATCTCATGAGCTGGGGCTACATGATCGGGGCGAGCCGCACCGTCATCCGCACGGCCTGGTGGATGAGCACGTTTCCCGGCATCGCCATTTTCCTCGCCGTGCTGGCCCTCAATCTGGTGGGCGAAGGCTTGAACGACGCGCTCAATCCGCGCCTGGCAAGGCAGAGCCGGCCATGACCCAGCCCCTCCTCGAAGTCGACGGCCTCACCGTCCGGCTGCCGCCGGGTGCCGACCGGCTCAATGCGGTCGAGGACGCGTCCTTTACGCTCTCGGCCAACGAGATCCTCTGCATCGTCGGCGAGTCGGGCTCGGGCAAGTCGCTGACCGCGGCCGCGGTCATGGGCCTCTTGCCGCGGCCGGGTGTCAGCGCGACCCAAGGCCGCATCCAATTCGAGGGCGAGGATCTGCTGGCGCTCTCCGAGTCCCGCATGCGCCAGATCCGCGGCCAACGCATCGCCATGATCTTCCAGGAGCCGATGAGCGCGCTCAACCCGGTCATGCGCATCGGCGAGCAGGTGGCCGAGGTCCTAGAGGCCCACGGAAATCCGAGTGCGGCCGAGGCCCATGCCCGCGTCCTCGAGCTCCTGGCGGCGGTCGGCTTACCGGACCCGACGCTGCTGGCGGAAACCTATCCCTTCCGCTTGTCCGGCGGGCAGCGGCAAAGGGTGATGATCGCCATCGCTCTCGCTCTCAATCCGGCGATCCTCATTGCCGACGAGCCGACCACGGCGCTCGACGTCACCACCCAGGCGCAGATCCTCGACCTCATCCGCAGCATCCAGGCCGAGCGGCAGATGGGCGTCCTGTTCATCACCCATGATTTCGGCGTGGTGGCCGACATCGCCCAGCGCGTGGCTGTCATGCAGCACGGGCGCATCGTCGAGCAGGGCGACAAGCGGACGGTCCTCGACCATCCGAGCCATGCCTATACGCGCTCGCTGATCGCCGCCGTGCCGCGCCTGAAGCCGCCGGCACCCCGCATGCTCGACGGCGCGCCCGTCGTCTTGTCCGCCCAGGGTTTGCGCAAGATCTACCGGTCCGGCGGCGGCTTCTTTCGCCCGCACCGGGTGGTGGAGGCGGTCAAGAATGTGAGCCTCACCATCCGCAAGGGCGAGACCTTGGGTCTGGTTGGCGAGTCGGGATCCGGCAAGACCACGGTCGGGCGCTGCCTGGTGCGGCTCATCGAGGCCGATGGCGGCGCCATCAGCTTCCATGGCGTCGATCTCCGCCGGCTCACGCGCCGGGCCCTTCGCCCCTATCGCCAGCGCATCCAGATGGTCTTCCAGGACCCCTATGCCTCGCTCAATCCACGGCACAAGGTCGGCCACATCATCATGGCCGGCCCCCGTGCCTTCGGCGCCACGCAAGCCGAAGCCTCGATCCGCGCGGCCGAGCTGTTGCGGCTGGTGGGCCTCGATCCGGCCTCCGCCGAGCGCTATCCCCACGAGTTCTCCGGCGGCCAGCGCCAGCGCATCGGTGTCGCCCGGGCATTGGCCCTGGATCCGGAGCTGTTGGTGGCGGACGAGCCCGTCTCCGCCCTCGACGTCTCGGTGCAGGCGCAGATCCTGGATCTCCTCGACGACATCCGCCGCCGGCTCGACCTCGCGATGCTGTTCATCACCCATGACCTCCGGGTGGCGGCCCAGATCTGCGACCGGGTGGCGGTCATGCACAAGGGCGAGATCGTCGAAGAGGGACCGACGGCCGGGATCTTCGGCGACCCGCGGCACGCTTACACGCAGACGCTGATCGCGTCCATTCCAGGCAAGGACTGGACGGCCTCGGCAGCGACGAATGGGTAAACTCACATTAGCCGAAATGAGCAAGCCGCGAGCCTTGCTCCCACCACGCCGCAAGGCGTATCAACCCAAAGAGCTCCAATCGCCGCTGGATGAAACGTCAGCGGCAAGTCAGCTTGATCGGACAAATCAGCGTTAGGAAAGACGATGGCCAGCGACGATAAGAAAGTTAAAACGGACACCGCTCCAAAAAATGAAGCCCCTGCGAAGATCGAGAGCACTTCAGGTGCAGACTCATCCAAGTCTGAAGGGGGCGGCGAGACAGCGTCCGCCCAACCCTCCGGCTATAGCAGGGGCGAGGGTCAGAAACCGGTTTCCGAAGCCTATAAGGGTAACTGGAACGCGATATTCTCGAAGAAGAAGAAGCGATGATTCGAGCAAGGGAGCGGGTGTAGCCCGCGTGAAGGCTCGTGCATGCTGCCTTCAGGTCAATCGCGTCGAAACCCTGACATTGCAGGTCTGTCCGCTTGACTCCTCATGGCGGGACAAGCGGCCCGCTGCGGCTCATGCCGCGAGCGAATATTTTGCGTGCCGGGCGATGCCCCGTGAACTGAGGGTTATCTAGTGTCCCGCCCCAGAAATTCGTCAGCGAATTTCTGGGACAAGCGGGCCACTAATCTATTGAATCTAGTGTGATTCAGATTCCGAAGTTCGGATACGAACTTCGGAATCATCACACTAGCCGCTATTGCGCAATCCGGCGGCAATTCCATTGATCGAGAGATGGATGCCCTGCACGACGCTCTCGTCGGATACGCCGGCGCGGTGGCGTTGGAGCAACTCGATCTGAACATGATTGAGTGGATCGATATAAGGAAATCGGTTGCGTATTGAACGCGCGAGCAAGGGGTTTCTCTCGAGCAATGTCTTTTGTTCCGTTATCTCCAGCACCCCCCGTATGGACTCATCCCACTCGGTGCGAAGGCGGTCGAAGATCCCCTCACGCAGGTCCGAATCCGACACCAACTCGGCATAGCGAGAGGCGACCGCGATATCGCTCTTGGCCAGAACCATGTCCATGTTCGATAACATGGTCGTGAAAAATGGCCAGTCGCGATACATAGCCTTGAGCGTCGCCATGCCGTCGTCTGGATGGCTATTGACCCAACTCCTGACCGCCGACCCAAAGCCATACCAGCCCGGAAGCATCAGGCGGCATTGCGACCAGCTAAATACCCAAGGAATCGCCCGCAAGTCCTCGATGCGCTTGGAACCCGTGCGCGACGCCGGGCGACTTCCGATATTGAGATTGGCGATCTCGCCAATGACCGTCGCCTCGCGGAAATAGCGCTCGAAGCCCTCCGTCTCATAAACCAAGCTGCGGTACTCTCGGAAGGCATGGTCCGAGAGCTCATCCATCGCCCTGAGGTATTCAGCTCGGGGACCGGGCCGCTGCGAGGCCAGCAGCGTCGCCTCCAGCGTGGCTGCGGCCAAAGTCTCCAAATTGCGTCGGCCGACCTCGGCATTCGAATATTTGGCGGCGATCACCTCACCTTGCTCGGTGATTCGGATGGCCCCCTGCATCGCACCGGCCGGCTGAGCGAGGATTGCCTGGTAGCTCGGCCCGCCGCCGCGTCCCACGGAGCCGCCGCGGCCATGAAACAGCCGCAGGCCGACGTTGTGGCGCCGATAGGTATCGATCAGCGCGAGCTCGGCCTTGTACAGCTCCCAGGTCGAGGTCAAATAGCCGCCATCCTTGTTGCTGTCCGAGTAGCCGAGCATGACCTCCTGGACGTTGCCGCGGGACGCAAGCAGCCGGCGATACTCCGGCTGCTGGAACAACGTCTCCATGACATCGCCGCACCTCCGGAGATCACCGATCGTTTCGAACAGCGGGACGACGTCGACATCCAGCCTGCCTTCACGGGGACGCAACAGCCCCACTTCCTTCAGCAGCACCGCCACTTCGAGAATGTCGGACGCGCTATCCGCTTTGGAAATGATGTAATGGGGAACCGACGCCCTTCCGTACAGAAGCTGCCCGTCGGCCGCGGCCCGAATAATCGCAAGTTCCGCCACCGTCTCATCCGAATAAGGCAGATGCGCCGACACGAGCGGCCGGGGAGACCCGATCTCCGCAAGCAGAAGCGGGACACGGTCGTCTTCGTCGAGCGCCCGATAGTTCGCGCTCAATCCAACCGTAGCGAAGAGCTCGCTTATCACGCGCTCGTGCACGTCGGAGTTCTGGCGCAGGTCGATAGGCGTGAGATGAAATCCAAAGACATCGACAGCGCGGCGCAGCAGCCGCAGCCGGCCCCGGGCTAAACTTGAAGAACCGTTGATGGTCAGCGAGTCAGAGAGGACATCCAGGTCCTCCAGAAGCTCCGCGGCGCTCGCATAAGCTGAGGCGACGCCGACGACGGGCCGGGTCGCCTCGATCCCGCCAAGCGCTCGGGCAGTTGGAGCCAAGCGGGCATAGATACCGGCGATGGCGCGTCGATAGGGCTCGTTCTGGCGATGTGGCGAGCGATCAGGAGATATTTCGGCCAACCGACGCACGGCGTCCGAGACCCGCACCATCCGGCCATCGAGCGACAGTTCCCCGCCTAACCGATGAACCTCCTCTAGATAGAACAGGAACACCCGTTCGCTCTGCATGCGCAGGGCTTGGCTCAGAACGTCGGCCGTCACGAACGGATTCCCGTCGCGATCGCCCCCGATCCAGCTGCCGACCCGCAGGAACGAGGGCACGTCGAGACCCTCCCACGCGGGATCGATCGCCCCGAATTGGTCTTCGAGGTCGGCATAAAAGCGCGGCAGCTCGCGAAGAAACGTGTGGTCATAATAGGCGAGGCCGTTCGCCACCTCGTCAAGGACCGCGAGGCGCGTCCCGCGTAGAATGCTGGTCTGCCACAGGCTGAGGACTGCCCGGCGCAGCGCCCGGCGGTTTGCCGTCAGCTCCTCCGGAGTGAATTGCACGCGATCACGCTCATCGAGCAGCTTCGCGATCTCCATTTCACGGTCGATGGAGCTTTGACGGCGAATTTCCGTTGGATGGGCCGTCAAGACCGGGCTGCAAAGAGCGGCCTTGAAGAATGCTTGCAACGCCGCCCGTGAGAGGCGCGTGTCCTTGGCGTGGGCGAGCGCGTATGCCATCGTGCCTTCGCGAGGCGCTGCGTTGGCCATCGCGTACGCCCGGCTCCGGCGGATGTGGTGCTGGTCTTCGGCGATGTTGGCCAAATGCGAGAAATAGCCGAACGCGCGGATGATCCGGATGGCTTGATCGTCCGGCAGGCTGCTGATGATCGTCTGGAGTTCCTTGCGCGCCGTGTCGTCGGCATCGCGGTGGAACCGAAGCGCGGTCTGGCGGATGCGCTCGATGAACTCGAATGTCTGCTCGCCTTCTTGGGCGCGCACCGTTTCGCCAAGGATACGGCCAAGGAGCCGTATATCGTACCGGAGCGGCGCATCCTTGTCCGACGTCTGAATCGACTGTTTCATAGTATGGGTAGTTGTAGCGTGGCGATCGGCGCAGGTCGATCCGAACCAATTCGCCCGTTGCGAGGCTGATGCCCGCCGAGGGTCAACCGCGTCGATTCACGGACTTTGCTGGTCTGGCCGCTCGCCTCTCAAAAGCGGAATGGTCGGCACGCTGCCGGTGCTGCAGCTTGGTGCTCGATGCAGACGGAACGGCCTGCTGCCGCAGATGTGCGGGTATTCGATTGGCGCAATAGGAAAAGGCTCGTCCGAGACCGACAGGGCTATTGCACGCCGTAACCGTGACCCCTGCGGCGCCGCAAATTGTCGTGGAAAAGCTGTCGGTTAGAAAGCATCATGTCGTCGGCGACCGGTGCGTGGAAGCACGGCGGTCTCATCGGGTGGTGAGGGGGGGACCCGGTGGCAGATTGGCAAAAATCGGAAGACGCCGCTCGTCACAAGGAGGCGCAGCTTCGCGAGATTCTCGCGGCGAGTCCGATCGGCGTAATGATTTCCGGGCGCGGCGGGCGCCACCTATTCTCAAACGCGCGCTGGCGCGAACTCGGCTGCGTTCCGGACCATCTGGTCGAAGACCTCGACGTGCGGGTGTTCTTCAAATCCGATGAGGATCGCAAGCGCATCGCCCGGATGCTTCGCGAGCAGGATCATGTGCGCGACGTTGAGATCGAAGTGCGGGCGCTTGATGGAACGCCGCGCTGGCTGCTGCTGACAATGGAGCGGGTCGCGTTCGAGGGCCAGCCGGCGATTCTGTCCTGGTATTATGACTACTCGGAACGCAAGCGCGTGGCGGAGGAGCTGCGGCTCGCAAAAGAGACCGCCGAGGCTCAAGGCGAAATCCTACGGGAGCGAACGCGGGCACTGTCCGCAGCGCTGGCGCAACAGACCGCGACGGGCGGGATCCTGCGCGCGATCGTCGCTTCCCCGACCGACAGCCGGCCGGTATTCGATACCATTCTCCTGAGCGCCGTCTCGCTTTGCGAAGCCGCCGCGGGCGCCCTATTCCTGTTCGATGGCGAACGTCTGCACCTGGCCGCGGACCGAAACTATCCTGCCGCGGCACGGGCGGCGATGCAGCGCACGTTCCCCGTCGTGCCGAATCGCACCTCGCCCTCCGGCCACGTCATTCTTGATGGCGCGATCCACAACATTCCCGACCTCACCCTGGAGGCCGGATACGCGATGTCATACGATCCGCAGACGCTCGGCGTGCGCGCCTGGCTCGGGGTGCCGATGATGCGCGACGGCGCACCCATGGGCGTGGTCGCCGTGCACCGCCCCCAGCCGGGTAGGTTTCCCGATACACAGGTGGATATGCTCCGAACCTTCTCCGACCAGGCGGTGATTGCGCTGGGTCATGCCCGCCTCTTCGAGGAGCTGCGCGTGGCCAAGGAGAAGGCCGAGGCGGCGACGCAGGCGAAATCTACTTTCCTTGCCACCATGAGCCATGAGATCCGCACGCCGATGAACGGCGTGCTCGGCATGCTCGAGCTCCTGCAACAGACGCCGCTCAACACCGAGCAGCGCGAGCTCGCCGATGTAGTCCGTGATTCCTCCTCGTCTCTCCTCAAGATCATCGACGATGTTCTCGACTTCTCGAAGATCGAAGCCGGCCGGATCGAGATCGAGCGTGTGCCTATGTCGCCGCTCGTCGCCGTCGAAGGCGTCGCGGACGCGCTGGCGCCCCATGCGCAAAAGAAAAAATTGCTGCTCATCACCTTCGTCGACGCCTCGGTGCCGCCGACGGTCGAAGGTGATCCGGTGCGCCTGCGACAAGTCCTTTTCAACCTTGTCGGCAATGCGATCAAGTTCACCGAGCAGGGTGAGGTCGTCGTAAGAGTATCGGTCGACTCGTCGGCGCCCGGTGGAATGATGCTGCGCGCGGAGATAAGTGACACCGGCGTGGGGCTCTCCCAGGAAGCCAGCGCGCGGCTGTTCCAGCCTTTTGTTCAAGCCGACGGCTCTACCACACGCCGGTACGGGGGCACCGGATTAGGGCTGTCCATCTGCCGGGGGCTGATCGAGCGCTTGGGTGGCGAGATTGGCGTCGACAGTATGCCGGGCGAGGGATCGACCTTCTGGTTCACGATGCTGGTCGGTGCAAGCACGGCCCCGGCTCCCGAAGAACCGGACCTCTCGGGCCTCACCATCCTGGTTATCGAAGACAATTGGACGGTTCAAGACGTGCTCAAGGCCTACCTGTCGATGGCCGGAGCACAAGTCGAAATCGCTCATAGCGCGGAGGCGGCACTCGACCTCCTCCGGCGCTATGCCGCGGCAGACATCGTGATCGATGCGCTCATCGCCGATCTGCGGCTTCCAGGCATGGACGCATTCGCCTTCCGTCGCGCCCTGGACGCAGAGCCCGGCCTGGGGCTGCGGCCTTGCCTCATGCTCACCGCATTCGACGAGCCCGGCCAGCGCGGTCGGGCGCTCGACTCCGGTTTCGCCGCTTACATGACAAAGCCGGTCAGGCGGGCAACGCTGCTTCGCGCCATAGCGGCGGCCTGCGGGCGTGGCCAAGGACTTGCCGACCACGGTCGTCTGGGTCTCGACCCAATAAAAATCGAGCCGCCGAGCCGGGACGAGGCTCTGGCATCGGGCGAGCTCATTCTGGTCGCCGAGGATAATCCGACTAATCAGTTGGTCATTACGCGCCAGCTCGCCCAGTTAGGCTGTGCTGCGGATCTAGCGGAGGACGGGATTGCGGCGCTCGCGCATTTCCAGGCGATCCGTTACGGCCTCGTGATCACGGACATTCACATGCCGAAGATGGACGGTATGGAGCTCACCGCTGCGATCCGCCGACATGAGCACGCCGAGGGCCGGTCGCGCGTGCCCATCCTTGCCCTCACCGCCGATGTGCTCGTCAGCGAAGCCGAACGATACCTGGCGGCCGGTATGGATGATCACCTCAGCAAGCCGATCTCGCTTGCTCAGCTCCAGGATGCGCTTGCTCGTTGGCTGCCTAGAGCCTTGCCGCCGGCGGCTGCCTCGCCGACGCTCCCCGGTCCGCGGGCGGTTCTGCCTGGCGACGCCAAGATCCTCAATCTCGAGCAGATGCGCCAGAACTTCGGGGTGATCGATGGCGCCGTGATTGCGTTGCTCCGTCGTTACGTCGAGACCACGGCATCACTCCTTGCAGAAATCGAGCGCGCACTGTCCACGCGCAGCGTCGCCGAGGTTCGACACGCGGCGCATTCGGCCCTTGGCGCATCGCGCACGGCAGGGGCTGACGAGCTCGCCGCCATCTGTCGCGATCTGGAGATCGCAGTGGATGGAGAGGCTTGGGACGACGCGCGGGCATTGCAAGCGCAGCTTCGACCGGCTCTCGCGCGGGTGAAGGAGGCGGTGGTGGGTCTCGGCGCCTGATCCGCAATGATCTCGCTCCGAATGAGAGGAGACTGAGTATGGGCGTTGCAGTAGGGTCGATTCGCGTGCTGTTGATCGATGACAATGACTTCATGCGGGAGACGGTTGCCTCCATGCTGCGCGATATCGGGTTCCGGGACATTTCACAGGCTCGGGACGGAGACGACGCGCTCCGCCAGCTCAAGCAGGCCAACCCCGGACTGATCATCTGCGACATCGCCATGCAGCCGATGGACGGCCTGCAATTCGTCGAGGCCCTCAGGAAGCACAGCTGGCCGAGAGCGGCAGAGATTCCCGTTATCCTTCTCACCGTCCACACCGAGGCGCCGATCGTCAAGCAAGCGGTGAAGCTCGGCGTCGAGGCTTACGTCGTCAAACCCGTGCAGAGGAAGGAGCTTGAGGCGCGCGTTGTGACCGTCTTGGAGAACGCCTTGGTGCGGCGCCGGTGAAACGCCCATCCCACGGTCCTTGCCAACATCGTGCGCGAGACCATGGGCCGTTTTCGGAGGCTATCGCAAGCGCGCGGCGCTGATGGCGCCGGCACGGACCTGACTTCATGCGCCCCGACCGCTTCATGCTGTTCATCACCCATGACCTGCGGGTGGCCGCCCAGATCTGCGACCGGGCGGCGGTCATGCACAAAGGCGAGATCGTCGAGGAAGAGCCGACGGCCAGGATCTTCGGCGAGCCGCAGCACCCCTATACGCAGACGCTGATTGCGTCGATCCCGGGCAAGAACTGGACGGCCTCGGCGGCACCGGATGCGTAGACTCACGCTTCGGGGCTGATGGCCGCGCGGACCGCGTTCGCTTCGGGACCGAGATCCGCCGCCGTCGCCTTCGACCCTTCCTACCGAGCCAGCCAGTTGTCGCCGGACTTGAGCGGCCAGCGGTATTGCTCCTTCGGAGCGACCTGGCGCGCCCATGCGGCGAGGAGCGCATGCTCCTCCCGTCGCTGCCTTTGTAGGCGGGCAATGGCCTCCGGATTCCAGTCCGCCAGCAGCTTCTCCAGGAGAGCGCCGCGGACCGCCGCATGCGATCCCCGCTCCGCCAGATCGGTCTCTTCCCGCGGATCGTCGACGAGATCGAACAGCTCGGGCCGGTGCCCATGGTGGTAGACCAGCTTCCAGCGGCCGCTGCGGATCATCCGCTGGACCACGACCCGGCCCCCGGACCATGAGGGGGCGCCGTCGCTGACATATTCGCTGAAGGTCTCATCCACCCAGGCTGCATTCGGATTAGTGAGCAAGGGGAGAAAACTTCGCCCTTGGCTATAGGGAATGGCCGGCGCCTCGAGCGCTTGCAAAAGCGTCGCCGTGAGATCGATGGAGTTGAGGATCTCAGGGCGCCGCTGGCCGCCGGCAAGACGGCTTGGCCAGCGGATGATGAGCGGAATCCGTGCGGATTCGTCGTACATCGTCGACTTCCACCAGAGGCCGCGATTGCCGAGATGGTCACCATGATCGGTCGTGTAGACGACGATCGTGTCCTCGGCGAGCCCGGCATCCTCCAGCGCCTTCAGAATGCGCCCGATCATGGCATCGAGGGTGGCGACCAGCCCGTAATAGGCGGCCCGCGCCCGCATCGTCTCGTCCATGCTCACATCGGCGATGCCGCGGTCTTCCCGCCACCATTTGAGGTAGGGATGCTCATCGCGCGGCACCGGAATGTGCGGCGGTGCCACCTTGTCCTTGAAGCGGTCGAAAGCGTCCAGTCGACAGACATAGGGCGGATGCGGCAGCAGCCAGCCGACCACCGCGGCGAACGGCGCCTTATCGCCACCCGCCCGGCGCCGCCCCAGCTCGGCCAGGAGCTCGCAGGCGGCCCGGGTCACATCGTGATCGTGCAGCTCGTAAGAGCATTGCCCAGGGCCGGAATTGCGCACGCTCTCGCGATAGGGATCATTCGCCTTCTCGAGGACGCCGAGATCGTGCATCCGCCCCCCGATCCAGTTGGTGCTGTGGTCGCCGACTTCCCGTTGCGCAAAGCCGCGCAGCTGATCGGGGCCGAGGGAATGCATGCGACCGATGAGAGTCGGCCGGAAGCCGACGCTGCCCAGAGAATGCGCCAGGGTGGGAATGCCCGAAGGCAGAATGTCCTGGTTCGTCCAGCAGGACTGCGCATAGGGATGCCGCGCCGTCAGCAGCGACATGCGCGAGGGCAGGCAGATCGGCGACGGGCAATAGGCCCCCTCGAAGGTGATCCCTTCGGCGGCGAGGCGATCGAGGTTGGGGGTCTCGGCAATGGCGTCGCCATAGCAGCCGGCAACCGACTGCGCATGCTGATCGGACCAAAGGAAAAGCAAGTTGGGAGGCACCGTCATGCTGTAATGGCCTCGGCGAAGGGGGATTGATGCCGCGCAGAACACCGGCGCGAGCAGTATTGACGTCGAGGTGTGGCGGGTAAAGGATATTGTATTTATCGTGTGTATTAAGTGATGACACTGGCTAAGCCCCACATTAAGGGCGTCAAGCCGCCGATCGAAACGCGAAAAACGGGAGGAACCCTCATGCAGACCAAACGGCGCGTCCTGGCGGCGCTCGTCGCCACGCTCCTGCTTCTCACCGCGGGGGCTGAGGCGCAGGAGAAGATGGATATCAAGATCGGCGCGGGTGTGGCCAGCGATCATGCGCCGGCCTTCGCAGCACTCGAGCGCGGCATCTTCGCCAAGCACGGCCTCAACGCCAAGCTCGTCATCTATCCAACCGGGGTCGAAGAGATCAACGGCATGCTCGCCGGCGCCCAGGAAGTCAGCGTCATGGGCACGATCCCCTTCCTCGCCGGCGTGTCCAACGGCCTTCCCTTGATCCTCATCGGCCATCTCCATAGCGATGCGACCCAGGATAACTACTCGACCGGCCACTCGATCGTCGTCGGCGCCGGAACCGGCATCAAGGACATCAAGGGGCTGAAGGGCAAGAAGGTCGGGCTCCCGCGCGGAACCGGTGCGGAGGCGTTCCTCATCGGGCATTTGCAGGCGAACGGGCTCAATGCCAGCGACGTGTCGCTCATCAACGTCAAGCCGGCCGATCTCGCGACGGGCCTGGTGAACAAGGACGTGGACGCGATCGCCATCTGGGAGCCGTGGCCGAGCGCTGCCGTCGTCAACATTCCGGGCACGGTCAGGATCGCGTCGGGCGGCTGCCCAACCTGCTACATCCCGGCGGCGTTGCTGACGACGAAGAAGATCGTCGCCGAGAAACCTGAGCTGCTGCGCCGATTCATGGCCGCCTTCGCCGAGGCCGAGCAGTGGGTCCGCAACAACTCCGACGCGGCGGCGGAGATCGACATGCGCTGGGTCCCGGGGATCGAGCTCGCGGTCATGAAGGAGGCGGTCAAGCAGGCCAACTACGATCTCCGCATGTCGAAATACACGGACGAGATGTTCAAGGCGAAGACCATTCCGAGCCTGGTCTCGGCCGGCAACGTGAAGGCGGCCTTCGATCCGGCACCGAACATCGATCCGCAATTCTATCTGGCGGCGGAATCGAAATATCCGCAGTTCTTCTCCGACCTGAAGCCGATTCCGGCCGAGAAGCGGCTGAAGTAACCGGCTTGCCGACGCAAGCTGTGGGCGCGCCCGCCAAGATCGAGATGCGGGGTCTGTCCATTGACTATGTCAATGAGGACCAGGGCACCCGCCACCAGGCCGTGGATGGTCTCGATCTCGACATCTACGCCCATGAATTCCTGTGCGTGGTGGGCCCCAGCGGCTGCGGCAAGTCCACCCTGATTTCGGCGATCTCCGGCTTTCTCCGGCCGACATCGGGCACGCTCCTCATGGACGGCGTGCCGATCCGGGGGCCCGGCGCCGATCGCGGGGTGGTCTTTCAGGAATACGCGCTTCTGCCTTGGAAGACCGTGCTGGACAATGTCGGCCTCGGCCTCAAGCTCCGCGGCATGCCGAAAGCCGAACGCAACCAAACGGCGCGCCGCTATCTCAAGCTCACCAACCTCGAAGCGGCCGAGGCGAAGTACCCCTACGAGCTCTCGGGCGGCATGAAGCAGCGCGCCGCGGTCGCCCGCACGCTTGCCAATCAGCCGCAAATCATGCTGATGGATGAGCCCTTCGCTGCCGTCGACGCGCAGACGCGAATGACGCTGCAGGAGGAGCTGCTGCGGATCTGCGCCAGCACCAAGGTCACCGTGCTGTTCGTCACCCATAGCGTCGAGGAGGCGGTTTTCCTAGCCGACCGCGTGGCGGTGCTCTCGCCCGGACCGGGACGGCTGCGCGAGGTGCTCACCGTCAATATTCCCAGGGCGAACCGCAGCTGGAACCAGCTCAACAACGATCCCGACTATGTCGCCATCCGCGACCGGGTCCTTGCTCTCGTCCGCACCCATTGAAGCGATCGGCATGACGGCAACGGCGCGGCGCTCCTGGCTCGGGCTTCCCGCCGTCTGGGTGACCGCGGTGTTGCTGGTTCTTTGGCTCGGGTTCGAGACCTGGTCGTCCTTCGAGGCCGAACGCAAGCTGCGTGCGGCCGGCCTTGCCGATGCCGGCGATCCGGTCAATGTCGAAGTCATCCTCGCCATCAGCGCCGAGCAATTCCACATGACCTTGCTGCAGGATGTCGGCCGTTTGGTCGGCGTGGATGCGCGCCATGTGCTGCTCATGGACGTCCCCCGCGAGGCCTTGCGCTCGCTTGCCCGTAACTATTGGGTCCTCGCCGTCCGACCCTGGGCCGGGCGGTAGCGCCATGACCCTTCCCGCTGTAGCGTCGTCGCAGCCGCCGCTCATGCTCTACCACGATAGGCTGAACCGAGCCCTGCGCCGGCACGCCCGACTGTTGAAGGGCATTGCCGGATTGGTCTTGTTCTTCGCGCTCTGGCAGCTCTCGGTGCCGCTCATCGGGCTCTCCGAATACTTCTATCCCTCGCCCAGGCGCGTCGCACAGAGCTTCGTCGAGCTCATCGAGAAGGGGATTCTACCCGTCTATGTCTTGGACAGCATCGGCCGCTACGCATCGTCCGTCGCCATCGGAACCCTGATCGGTGTGTCGCTCGGCCTGATGATCGGCCTCAGCCGCGCCGTATCCCGAGTCCTCGGACCGCTCATCAATTTCATGTATGCGATCGTCGAGGGGGCGTGGATCCCGCTCTTCGTCGTCTGGTGGGGCTATGGCTTCAAGGTGATCATCGTCCTTCTCATCTACATCATGGTCTTTCCGCTGCTCTACAACACGATTGTCGGCGTCCGCGCGATTCCGCAGATCTATATCAACGCTGTCCGCACCCTCGGCGCCTCGCCGTTCCAGATCCTCATCAACGTCATCCTGCCGGCGGCGCTGCCGAACATCATCACGGGATTTCGTGTCGGTGCCGGCTTCGCGTTCCGTGGCTTGATCTTCGCCGAGATGCTCGCCGCCAAGACCGGCATCGGCTACTTGATCTACGAGGGCGCCTCGGCGCAGAACACGGCACGCACCATCGTCGGCATGCTGTGCATGGGCGTCTTGTGGCTGGCCATCGATCGGATCTATCTCAGACCCTTCGAGCGGGCCACGGTCGAGCGCTGGGGAATCGTCGTGACCGCGGCCAGGCAGGGATAGCGCCATGAGCCGACGCAGCGTCAATGACGGGCTTCTGGGGGCACTCCCCTTCGCCGCCCTCATCCTCGCCTGGCTCGCAGCCCCGCATTTGATCGTCTATCCCCCCTACATGCTGCCCTCGATCGGTGCGATCGGTGAGCGGCTGCTGCAGGCGCTCGGCGACAACAGCCTCGTCAATCACACGATGACGAGCCTCGGCAGGCTGCTGCTCGGGTTCCTCATCGGCAATGCCATCGCCATCCCGCTCGGGATCGCCATCGCCCTCAATCGGCATGTCGCCGACCTCCTGATGCCGCTCCTCACCTTCCTGCAGTCGATCGCCGGCATCGCCTGGATTCCCCTGGCGATCATCTGGTTCGGAATCGGCAATGGCGCCATCGTGTTCGTGATCGCGAACATCATCTTCTTCAGCGTGATCTACAACACCGTCATCGGCGTCCAGACCATACCCGTTTCCCTCCGGCGCGCCGTCCTCAGCCATGGCGGCAGCGGGCTCCAGCTGCTGACCGAGCTGATCGTGCCGGGTGCCTTGATGCAGATCATCCTCGGGCTCAGAACCTCGGTCGCCCTGGGATGGCGGGCGCTGGTGGCAGGCGAGATGCTGGCCGGCGCCAGCGGCCTTGGCTACATGACCCTGGAAGCGGTGCAATGGTACAAGACCGACACGGTGATCCTGGGCATGCTGCTGATCGGCCTGCTGTGGCTGCTGATCGATCGCTTCGTATTCACCCCGCTCGAGCGGATCACGGTCATCCGCTGGGGTCTTGTCCAACGATGACGATCGTCGAGGAAGGACCGACGGCCAGGACTGGGCGGCGCCGGCGGCGCGGAGACCTCACGCGGGTCCGGGTGGCCCTTTGAGCTCGACCGTGTTGCCGTCGGGATCGGCGAGGTAGATCGAGGGGCCGTCGCCCTCGGCACCATAGCGGCGGACGACGGGGCCGGGCTCGACGCCATGGGATTTGAGATGCGCTTGGATCGCCGCCCCCTCGAAGGGCTCCACCCTGATGCAGAGGTGATCCATGTTCCGGCCTTCGGCGCCGGGTGCCGCGCCGCCCTCGCGGCCGAGCTTGCCCGCGATATCGACGAGGTCGATGAGCGAGCGTCCGGCGCGGAGCTGCACCAGGCCGATCGCCTCCTGGCACTTCTCCACATGGCAACCCAGGACATCGCAATAGAACGTGATGGCGCGGGTGACGTCGCCGACCCTGAGCACGACGTGGTCGAGGCCAATTGGATTTATGATCGTCAAAGCTGTCCTCCCCAGTCGTACGACACGTCTAAAAAAGCGTCTTCATAAGCTTCTCTGCACCGTCAATCAGCTCGGAGACTTCGTCCTCTCGTGGTTCTCGACCCTTGTTATGGGCGCAGACGTTTCGAA
This sequence comes from Pseudomonadota bacterium, assembly GCA_016195085.1. Classification (NCBI taxonomy): domain Bacteria; kingdom Pseudomonadati; phylum Pseudomonadota; species Pseudomonadota bacterium. Next base: position 132,784 of record JACQAG010000039.1, read on the forward strand.
TGTCTGCCCAGCGTTGGATTGATCTCCAGGTTGGAGTGTCGACAACGCTCACGTCCTTCAGGGCATTGTTCAGGTCAGCGACGGTGGGCGCCTTCTTTCGAATGACAATCTGATGAGCCACGCACACTTCGGCGAGATGCTTCTCAACTACAACGCCGGCAACGACCCCGGCCGCTCTGCCAAAGCCGTTCTTTAGAAGTTCACGCGCAACATCAATTTCCGAGTCGAACAGATCTGCCTGAACGATGCGCCGAATTTCAAATAGGCTGCTCTCGAATCGAGACTGGAGGGCACGCAGCATATGAATTTGTATCTGTAACCGCTTTGCAACAACCGTCGGCTCATCAAAGATTTTCTGACTGAATGGGTCTGTGGGCGATGCAAGCCCTAGAATCCAATCTTGGATCGTGTATGTGCCTGCATCGAAATCCCGCGTTCTACGTTTCGGGTCAGGGCGATAGTGGGACTCAAACTCATCGAGACGTTCCGGCATTATTTGACGAAATGCCGCACATCCTTCGCTGAACCATCCTTGATAAGTGCTCTCGAAATTGACCGCTGTTTTCGTAAGTTTCTTTATCCCAGGAGGCACTTTCTCCCCGGACTCTTTACGTGCCCGAGCAACGATGTCGAAGAACATCTTGCTCCCGATATCAATGAGCCGAGCTATGTCGTTCTTATGTCTATCGAGATTCGATGGCATGAGGTGCCATCCTAATTCTGTGTCATGTCTAGCCTAGAAACTTTCACCCTCGCGGCATCTTGAACGGGCGCGCCTCCTCGAAGGCATAGCTCGCACGCAAGACCAGATCCTCCCGGTGGAGCGGTCCGACGATCTGCATGCCGACCGGCAGTTCCTGGTCGTTGAAGCCGCAAGGGCAGGAGGCCGCCGGCTGCCGGGTCATGTTGAACGGCCAGGAGAACGGGCTCCAATCGTACCATTGCGGATACTTCTTGCGGTCGGGCACCAGGAGGCCGGCGTCGAAGGCGACGATGGGGAGCGTGGGCGTCACCAGGAGATCGTATTTCTGGTGGAAGACCTCCATCGCCTGGCCCATGCGGCCCTTCTCGTTCAAGGCGGCGAGATAGGTAATCGCGCTCACATCCATGCCCGAGCGGGCGCAGGCGAGGAGCTCGGGCTCGACCAGCTGCATCTGCTCCGGCGTCATCGTCATGAGGGTGCGAGCCAGGCCGGCGCGCCAGAGAATGTCGAGGGCCCAGCGCGGATTGTCGAAGCCGGGATCGGCCAGCTCGACATGGGCGCCCAGCCTTTCGAACACCTTGACCGCTTCTGCCACCTTGGCCGCCACCTGGCGGTCGACCTCGGCATAGCCGAGAGCGGGGCTGAAGCCGATCCGGAGCCCCTTCACGCCCTTTTTCAGGAGCGCCAGATAGTCGATGTCCTCCGGCGGCAGCGCATAGGGATCGCGGTGGTCGGGATAGGACAGCACCCTGAGCATGAGGGCGTTGTCGGCGACATGGCGGCCGATGGGGCCGGGCAAGGACATATTGTGCAGGAGCTGGCTCGGCATGTTCGGGACCCGGCCAAAGGTCGCCTTGATCCCGTAGACGCCGGTGTAACCCGAGGGCATGCGGATCGAGCCGCCGCCGTCTCCCCCCAGCGCCAAGGGCCCGATGCCGGTGGCGACCGCGACCACCGCACCGCCCGAGGAACCGCCTGAGGTCTTGGCCGGATTCCAGGGATTGCGGGTGATCCCGGTCAAGGGCGAGTCGGTGACGCCCTTCCAGCCGAACTCGGGCGTCGTGGTCTTGCCGAAGAAGACCGCGCCGTGCTCGCGCAGCCGTGCCACCGCCGGGTAGTCGTAGTCGGCCGGCTCCGGCGAGGTGGTGCGCGAGCCATAACGGAAAGGCCAGCCCTTGGCGGCATTGGTGTCCTTGATCGGGATCGGCACGCCGTCGACGAGGCCCTTGGGCTTGCCCTTCATCCAGCGCGCTTCCGAGGCCTTGGCCATCTTGCGGCCGGTCTCCTCGTCGATGTGGCAGAAGGCGTTCAGCTTCGGATTTTCGATGTGGAGCCGCCGCAGCACCGCCTCCAGAACCTCGACCGGCGACAAGGATTTGCGGCGATAGAGCTTGAGGAGATCGATCGCCGAGAGGAAAGCCGGGTTCGTGGCCATGGCTAGCACCAAGTCTCGGGGATCGGAGCATGCCCCCACCCCAACCCTCCCCCGCCGGTGACGGCGGGGGAGGGAGCATGAGGCGCGTGCTCCCTCCCCCGCGAATGCGGGGGAGGGTTGGGGTGGGGGCACGCGAAGGTTCGAGTTCTCACCATGTCTAAACCGCCCGCGGGATGCGGCCTTCGATCGGATAGGCCGGGTCGTTGTAGCCCGGAGTCGAGGGATGTCCGGGCGGCACCAGCTTGTCGACCAGCGCCTCGTCTTCCGGGGTGAAGCGATAGTCGAGCGCGGCCAGGTAATCGACCCATTGCTCCATGGTGCGCGGGCCGGCGATGGAGCCGGTGATGAGCTTGTTGTTCAAGACCCAGCCCAGCGCCAGGGCGGTGGTGGTGATTCCCTTCGTCTCGCAATGGCGCTTCAGCTCCTGGGCGATCACCAGGGATTCGTGCCGCCATTCCGTCTGCATCAGGCGCTGGTCCTGGCGGGCGGCGCGCGTGCCCTCGCCGGGCTTGACGTTGGGGGCGTATTTGCCGGTGAGCACGCCGCGCGCCAGCGGGCTATAGGGCACCACCCCCAGCCCGTAGAAGCCGCAGGCCGGCAGATGCTCGACCTCGGGCATGCGGTTCATCGCGTTGTAGTAAGGCTGGCTCACCACCGGCCGATCGATGCCGAGGCGGTCAGCGATGTTGCAAATCTCCGCGACGCGCCAGGCACGGAAGTTAGAGAGGCCGAAATAGCGGATCTTGCCCTGGCGGCAGAGATCGGCGAGCGCGCGCACGGTCTCATCCAAGGGCGTGTCGTGGTCCTCGCGATGCAGGTAGTAGATGTCGATGACGTCGGTCCCGAGCCGCCGCAAGCTCCCTTCCGCCGCGCGAAACACATAGCCCCTGGACAGACCGCGGTCATTGGGCCCGGTGCCGGTCGGATTGGAGAGCTTGGTCGCCACGATCCAGCGGGAGCGTTCGGATTTGATCGCGCGGCCCACCACCTCCTCGGACCCGCCGGCATTGTAGGCATCTGCCGTGTCGAGGAAGTTGACGCCGGCGTCGCGGGCATGCGCCACGATGCGCGCCGCACTCGGCTCGTCGGTGGGGCCGCCGAACATCATGGTGCCGAGGCAGAGAGGCGAAACCTTGAGGCCGCTCCGGCCGAGCTTGCGGTATTCCACTTGCGTTCTCTCCGGCTCATCCAGACTGGGTTTGGGGGTTGACTTGCTAGCCCCGGTGTAGCGCAAATGCCGGCCCATGAGCAGCCCCTATCATCCTGGACCGGGCGCGGATTGGGCCAAGGCCGATCCAGCATCCGCCGGCTTCGATCCTGAAGGACTCGAGGCCGCCATCGACTACGCCAAGACCCACGAGACGTCCTGGTCGCGCGACATCAGAAGCCAGCTGATAGCGGGGCTGTTCGAGCCGCCGCCCTATAACGAGATCATCGGCCCGGTCGAGCCCAGGGGCGGGCCCAACGGCATCGTGCTCAAGGGTGGGCGCATCGTCGCCGAATGGGGCGAAACGAATCGCGCCGACATGACCTTCAGCGCGGCCAAGAGCTACATCTCGCTGACAGCCGGGCTTGCCGTCGATCGTGGCCTAATCCCTTCGATCGATGCCCCGGTCCGCGATCTGGTCCGGGATGGCGGCTTCGAGCCGCCGCACAACCACGCCATCACCTGGCGGCACCTGCTCACGCTCACCAGCGAATGGGAGGGTACGCTCTGGGACAAGCCCGACCTCATCGACCGCAACCGCAACCTCGCGACCGAAGGCGGCAGCGCGCTCAAGGGCAAGCATCGCGACCTGAAGCCCCCCGGGCGCTACTGGGAATACAACGACGTGCGCGTGAACCGGCTGGCCCTGGCCTTGCTCCGGGTGTGGCGGCGGCCGCTGCCCGAGGTGCTGAAGGAGAAGGTGATGGACCCGATCGGCGCCTCATCCGATTGGCGCTGGCACGGCTACCGCAACTCCACCGTCGAGATCGACGGCCAACCGATGCAGTCGGTTTCCGGCGGCGGCCACTGGGGTGGCGGCATGTTCATCTCCAGCCGCGACCACGCGCGCGTCGGCTTGCTCATGGCTCGGAGCGGCCTCTGGCAGGGACGGCGCTTGATTTCCGATGCCTGGATCCAGAGCTCGCTCGAGCCCTCTCCGCTCAATCCGAGCTACGGCCTGATGTGGTGGCTGAACGGCCCGGGCCAGCAATGGCCGAGCGCGCCGAGGTCGAGCTTCGCTGCGGTCGGCGCCGGCCAGAATCTCCTCTGGGTCGATCCCGAGCATGATCTGGTCGCGGTCGTGCGCTGGATCGACAAGGCCCATGCCGACGGCTTCCTCGCCCGCCTCCTCGGTGCGCTTCGCCTCAGCGCCGTGGGCCGCGTCAGCGCGGCTTGACGACGACGTCCCGTCGTCCTTAGCGTTCGACTGTCAACGCGGCGCCGACAAGAGCCCACGATCGGAGGAAGCGATGCTGGGGTGCCAAGCCAAGGGCAAGCCGGTCCCCGACCAGATGGTGCAGGCGCTCGCGGACAGCTCCGGCCTCATCGCCGATCCGCCGGCGCTCCGGCAGCGCTTCCAGGATGACGGCTATCTCTTTCTCAAAGGCGCCCTCGACCGCGACGAGGTGCTGGCGGCCAGGGCGGAGATTCTGGCGCGGCTGACCGAGGTGGGCGAGGTCGTGCCCGGCAGCGACGGCGTCTTCACCGGCACCAGCCGGCGCAAGGAGATCGTGGGCGATCTCGGCCGGTTCTGGAAATCGGTCAGCGAGGGCGAGAATCTGCGACGCGTCAGCCATGGCCCGGGCCTGAAGCGCGTGCTCGAGCGGTTGATCGGCGCCCCGGCGCGGCCGCAGGACTATCTCTTCCTGCGCGCCGGCGTCGTCGGCCGCGCCACCGGCCTCCATTACGACTACCCCTTTTTCACCCGCGCCCATGACCAGGTCTATACCGTATGGGTTCCCATCGGCGACGTGCCGGTCGCCGATGGTCCTCTGGTGGTGGTCGAAGGCTCCAACCGCTTCCGCGATCTCATCGATCCGATGATCGGCTTCGATGTGGTCAAGGACACCTCGCGCAAGGCCGATCTCGGCGAGGACCCCGTCGCCTTGGCGATGAGCCGCGGCACACGCCTCCGAACGGCGGATTTCGAGGCGGGCGACATCGCCCTATTCGGAATGTTCACCGCCCATGGCTCCTTCGACAATCATTCGCCGGAGAACCGGGTGAGACTCTCCTGCGACGTGCGCTGGCAGCCCGCCGACCTGCCGGTGGATGCCCGCTATTTCGGCCCCGACCCGGCCGGCACCACCGGCGCCGGCTACGCCGAGCTCAATGGCGCCAAACCGCTGGATCAGCCCTGGCATATCAGGTGAGCGAGCTATTTGTCGTCACCCGCGGGCTTGACCGCGGGTCCACGTCGTGAGGATGCGCCGGTGAGGACGTGGATGCCCGGATCAAGCTGGGGGTGGACTTTAGGAGGGGGTGAGGATCACCCCCTCCTAGAACCTCCCCGGGCATGACGAGTAAAGAAGCGTGACCGCGGAGAGCGCGGAGGAGCGCAGAGACCGCGGAGACGAAGAGAACTCATTAGCGCGAAGCGCGCCTTCTTTGCGCTCTCTGCGCTCCTCCGCGGCCTCTGCGGTTGCCTCCTAAAATCTTCTCACCGTCCTCCCGACACATCGATGATGGCGCCGTGCACGTAGGAGGCGGCGTCCGAGCAGAGCCAGATCGCGGCCTCGCCGATCTCTTCGGGAGTGCCGGCGCGGCCGAGAGGAACGAACGGCGCGATCTGTGCGATCAGCTTGTCGCCGCCTATGGGACCCAGGATGTCGGTCTTGATCATGCCCGGGCGGATGGCGTTCACCCGAATGCCCTCCTTGCCGACCTCCTTCGCCAGCCCGATGGTGAAGCTGTCGACGGCCCCCTTGCTGGCGGCATAGGCGACGAGCTTCGGAAGGCCCCCCAGCCTGGCGGCGGCGGACGAGATGGTGACGATGGCCCCACCCTTGCCGCCCTGCTTCCTCGACATCCGCCGGATCGCCTCGGCGGCGCAATAGAAGCAGCCGAAAGTGTTGGTGGCGAAGAGCCGGGAGAGACTCTTCTCGTCATGCTCATCCACCCGCTTTAGCGGGCCGCCGATGCCGGCATTGTTGACGAGGGCGGTCACCGGCCCAAGCGTGCGGTCGACGGTGGCGAAGAGCCGCGCCACCTCCTTGGGCTTCGCCACGTCGGCCTTGACCGCGATCGCCCGGCCGCCGGCCTTTTCGATGGCGCGGACCACGCTCAAGGCTGCGTTCTTGGCCTTGGCGTAGTTGACGCAGACGGCATAGCCCTCCCTGGCGCCGATCCGCGCGGTGGCGGCCCCGATGCCGCGGCTGCCGCCGGTGACGATGAGCACTCCTGGCATCGATCAGCTCCCCTGGTTCCTAGCGTCGCTTCTTCGGCCTAGCGCCTGTCCGCCGCTCGTTCACCGTCGAGGCCGCAGTCTTCAGGGTCTGAATGCCCTGGCGGAGTGCTCCTTGGAAGAGCGTGATGTCCATGCCATAGCCCATCAGCCGGAACCCCCTTGCGGTGTAGTCGCGGGCCCAGGTGTCGTCCAAGGCAAGGAAACCCGGCGTTTTGCCGTGCTTGTCGCAGGCGGCGACGATGCGGCTGACCGCATCCAGATAGCGTGGATGCTCGAACTCGGCCGGAATCCCCATGAAGTTGGTGAGATCGAAGTGGCCGAGCCAGCAGACATCGACGCCGTCCACGGCAGCGATGCGATCGACGTTCTCCACGCCCTTCGGCGTCTCGATGAGGCAGATCACCAGGGTGCGTTCATTGGCCTTGGCGATCTTGCCGACCACCGAGCCGCCTTGATAGTCGTCATGGGCGACGCCGAAGGCGGCACCGCGGCGGCCCGCGGGCGGGTAGCGGGTGGAGGAGACGATCAGCTCCGCCTGCTCCACCGTCTCCACCATGGGCACCATGATGCCCATGGCGCCCGCATCCAGGAGCCGGGCGATGAAGTGGTATTGGGTGGCTGGTACGCGCACCATGGGTACCAGATCGATGCCGCGGCAAGCGGCGATCTGTGCCTTCATCGTGTGGATGTCGACGCCGGAATGCTCCATGTCGAAGATCACGAACTCCGCACCAGTCGCCTTGATGATCTGCGGCAGGCCGGGGGTGAAGAACTCGAAGGCCATGGTGCCGTAGGCGCGACCGCCCTCGGCAATCCGGCGCTTGATTGGGTTGTCGCGCATGAGCCTCTCCCTTAGCCGCGGAGCGCCGCCAGCCGCTTATGGCCGAGCGCGTCCCTGTTGACGAGATGCGGCGGCACCTTGCCGTGGGCAACATCGAGTGCTGCCCCGAAGGCACTGCGGGCGAGACCGGCGAGGCACTCATCGGTGAAGCAGATGCCGTGCGGCGTGACGATGACGTTTTCCATGCCGAGGAGAGGATTCGAGGACGGCGTCGGCTCCGTCTCGAACACATCGAGCCCGGCTCCGGCGATGCGCTTGTCGCCGAGCGCTTCAATCAGCGCCGTCTCGTCCACGATCGGCCCGCGGGCGATGTTGACCAGATAAGCGCTGGGCTTCATCAGCGCCAGCGCTCGGGCATCGACGATTCCGCGCGTGCGCTCGTTCAGGGGACAGGCGACCACCAGGAAATCGGCCCGGCGGAAGAGCATGTCGAATTCCACCAGCTCGGCGCCGAGCAAAGCGGCATGGGACGGCGTGGCAAAGGGATCGTGCGCGATCGGCGTCATGTCGAAGGGGCGGATGAGGCGCAGCACCTCGGCCCCGATATTGCCGATGCCGAGCATGCCGAGAACGCGGCCGGAGAGCCCGGTGCCGATATGGTCGAGCTTGTCCTGCCACCGGCCGGCGCGGGTCAAGCGATCCTTGATCAGCAGCTTCTGCGCCAGCGCCAGCACGAAGGTGACGGCGGCCATGGCGACCGGCCGGCGCACCCCGTCGGGAGCGATGGTCAGGAGAACGCCGGCCTCGGTCAAGGCCGGCACGTCGATGCTGTCGTAGCCGACGCCGAAGCGCGCGATGAGCTTCAGGCGCTGATTGCCGGCGAGCGATTTCCGCGTGATGCGGGTCAGCATGGCGCAGATGGCGTCATAGCGCTGGGCATCACCCGGCGAGACTTCCATCTCAGGGCTCTCCATGAATTCCCATTCGACGATCGGGTCCGCCAGCATGTCGAGCACGGAGGCATCGAAGATCGGCTTGCCGTCGGCGCGGAGATTGTCGCGGGTGATGCCGATGCGGAACTTGTTCCCGCCCATACAGGTGCGTCCGTTCTTTGTTTTGCGTCACCCCGGCGTCAAGCACGGCAATGACGAATGAGATGCACCACAGAGGCACAGAGGACACGGAGAAGATCAGAAAATCTTGTGCGCTTTGCGCGCGCGAGCGTCATCTCTTCTCTGTGTCCTCCGTGTCTCCGTGGTAAATCTTTCCTTTCCTGAGGCTAGGGCTAGCTTGCCCCAACCGTCAAAGGCTTTCATCCCTATTGGGCTTCGCCTTAGTCTCGGGACAGAAGCAATCGGGTCATGGGAGGCCGCGCGATGGTTGAGACGTTTTCCTTGGCGGGCAAGGTCGTGTTGTTGACCGGCGCGTCCCGCGGACTCGGCTGGGAGATGGCGGAGGCCATGGCCGAGGCCGGCGCCACGGTGGTGCTGAACGGCCGGCAGGAGGCGACGTTGCGGCCCCGGGCCGAGGCGCTCGTCAAGGCCGGGCACAAGGCCGATGTCGCCGCCTTCGACGTGTCGGAGGAAAAGACCGCCCGCGACGGAGTCGATGCCGTGGCCAAGCGCCATGGCCAGCTCGACGTGCTGGTGAGCAATGCCGGCATCCAGCACAGGAAACCGCTCGTCGAATGGGAGCTCGCCGACTGGAACCGGGTGATCAACACCAATCTCAGCGCCTGCTTCGTCCTGGCCCAGCAGGCCGCCCGCCACATGCTGCCCCGGCGCTCGGGCCGCATCATCATGACCGCATCGGTCATGTCGCTGTTGGCGCGGCCGACGGTGCATGCCTATGTCGCCGCTAAAAGCGGGCTGTGGGGGCTCACCCGCTCGCTCGCCGCCGAGCTCGGCCAGCACAACATCACCGTGAACGCGATCGCGCCGGGCTTCTTCGCAACCGAGATGAACACCGCCCTCCTCAAGAACCAGGAGTTCATGGCCTGGAGCACCGGCCGCATCCCGATGCAGCGCTGGGGCGAGCCGAAGGAGATCGGGGGTGCGGCCATCTTCCTCGCGTCGGCCGCCGGCGCCTATGTCAACGGCCACCTCTTGACCGTCGATGGCGGGCTGGTCTCGGTCATGTGAAGGAGATGCACCACGGAGGCACGGAGAACACGGGGAAGAGTCGGATCGTGGCGCGCTTTGCGCGTAGAAGATTTCTCGTCGCTCCGTGCCCTCCGTGTCTCCGTGGTGAATCCTTGAAAACCTACCGCAGCTGATGCGGCAGCCAGAGCGCCAGGATCGGCACATAGGCGACCAAGAGGATGAGCGTGCACCACACGCCGACGAAGGGCAGCAGCATGGTGAAGACCCGGGCATAGGCGATGCCGCCGATGCGGCAGCAGATCATGGCGACGATGCCGACCGGCGGCATCACGGCACCCACCACCAGGATCATCAGCACCAGACAGCCGAAATGCACGGGGTCGTAGCCGAGGGTCTTGACGATCGGCTGCAGCACCGGCGCGCTCAAGATGAGCGCCGGCACGGTTTCCACCAACGAGCCAAGGAACAACAGGAAGGCGAGGATGATCAGGAGCGCCAGCTGGGGATCGGTGGTGACGGTGGCGAGTGCCTTGATCGCGACCTCCGCGGTGCCGGCCCGCGCCAACACCCAGCTGAAGAGCCCGGCGCCGGCCAAGGTGATGAGCGCGCTGGCCGAGACCAAGGCGGCATTGGAGAAGATGTCGTAGAGGCTCTCGCGGGTGAAGCGCCGGCTGATCAGGCCGAAGACCAGCCCGTAGAAGGCCGCAACCGCCGCCGCCTCGGTCGGCGTGAAGGCGCCGGTGACGATGCCGCCCAGAATGATCGTCGGCATGACCGCTGCCGGCAGCACGCGAAGCGTGGCATGGACCAGCTCCTTGAGCGTGGCGCGCTTGGAGGCGCGCCCACCGACCCGGTCGGCCATGAGCCAGGCGACCAGCATCATCAAGAAGCCGGCGATCACCCCCGGCACCGCGCCGGCCAGGAGTAGCGCGCCGATGGAGATGCCGGTGATCGAACCATAGATCACCGCCACGATCGAGGGCGGGATGATCGGGCCCATGAGTGCCGCCGAGGCGGTGACGGCGACGGCGAAATCCGTGCGGTAGCCGTCGCGCTTCATCGCCGGGATCATCATCGAGCCGATCGCGGCGGCATCGGCGGCGGCCGAGCCGGAGATCGCCGCCATGAACATGTTGGTGAGGATATTGGCGTGGGCGAGACCGCCCTTGATATGACCCAACAGACTTCGGGTGAAGCCGACCAGGCGCTCGGTGATGCCGCCGACATTCATGAGCTCGCCGGCGAGGATGAACAGCGGCACCGCCAAGAGCGCGAAGTTGTCGAGGGAGCTGTAGAACTGCTGGGCCAGCAGAAGTGGGGGAATCTGCCCCTCGACCAGGAGGGTGACGATCGCCGACAGCCCCATGCAATAGGCGATCGGCAAGCCGAGGGCGAGGAAGGTGAAGAACAGCACGACCATGAGACCGACGGGCAAATCATCGCCTCCGGAGCGGCCGCGGCCGGCCGGCCGCGCCACCACGCGGAAAGCGTGAAGATCGTCTCCAGCGCGGCAGCGGTCGGCACCGCGCCGTAAACCGCCCACATCGGCGCGCCGAGCGAGGCCGAATGCTGGAAGATGGTGCGCTCGACGAATTGAATACCGGTCACCATCAGGATCAAGATGAAAGCGAGCGTCAGCGCATCGGAGAGAAAGTGCACGACGCGCCGGGCTGCCGGCGGCAGCAGCAGCTCCAAGAGCTCGATGCGGATATGAGCGCGCTGATAGGCGACGACCGCGGAACCCAGGAGCACGCTCCACACCAGGCTGTAGCGCACCACCTCCTCGGCCCAGAACAGGGACTCGTTCAGCACATAGCGGAAGAACACCTGGGTCAGCACGAGGGCGAAGTAGAAGGCGAGCAGCAGCACCAGGAGCGTGCGCAGCCCTTGATGCAGGCGGTCGCAGAAGGCGAGCGCCCTATCGATGTGCGTCGAGCTCATGATGCCCCCACCCCTGCCCTCCCCCGCCGATTACGGCGGAGGAGGGTGTCAACATAAGTCTGAGCTCCCTCCCCCATGCCTCGCATGGGGGAGGGTTGGGGTGGGGGCATTCGCATGCCAGGAAGGCGACGAATGACGCGGTCTGCCGCCTCACTTGCCGGCGGCGAGCACGGCGTCGACGTATTCGCGGCCCTTCGGGCCGACCTTGGCGACGAAGCTGTCGATGACCGGGCCCATCTTGGCGCGGAAGGAGGCGATGTCGGGCTTCTCGTCCATCTTCAGCTTCCCTCTCAGGATCTGCATCGACGATTCCTGGGCCTTCAGATTCTCCTGCTTGTACCAACCCTGCACCACCTCGACCGCGGCATCGCGCACCGCCTTCTGATGGGCCGGCGGCAAGGCGCCGAGCCGCTTGGCGCTCGCCATCAGCGAGACCTCGGTCATGATGTGGTAGGTGCGGGTCGCATAGCCGCCGACCTCGAAGAGCTTGCCGGTCTCGACGAAGTCCGGCGGGCCTTCCATGCCATCGACCACGCCGGTCTGCAAGGCGGTGTAGATCTCGCCCGCCGGGATCGGCGTGGGGTTGGTGCCGAGTGCCCTCGCCATGTCGACATAGACCGGGATCTCCGGCACGCGCAGCTTCATCCCCTTCAAATCGTCGGCCATGTGCACCGGCTTCTTCAAGACGAAGATGCGGAAGCCCGAGGCGCCGAGGGAGAGGATGTCGATGCCGAGCTTCTCCAGCACCTCCTTGCGCACCTGCTCGCCGATCGGGCCGTAGAGCACCTTGAAGGCGTGATCGAAATCGTTGAACAGGAACGGCACCGAGGTGAAGCCGAGATAGGGCTGCCAGTTGGCGAGCGAGCCCAGATCGGTCCAAGCGAAATCCAGGGTGCCGAGCTGGAGGGCTTCCGCCGAGGTCCTGAGATTGAACAGCTGCGAGGCCGGGCGAACCTCGACCGTCACCTGGCCTTGGGTCAGCTCGGAGACCCGTTTGGCGAACCGCTCGGCGGCTTCGTGCAGGATGTGGTTCGTCGGCACGTGATGCGAGAACGTGAGCTTGGTTTGGGCTCTGGCTCCCTCAATGCCGCCGATGAGCACCAATGCGAGCACCGCCGTCCAAGCCAGGACAAAACGGCCGCAACCCCGTGCGATCGACATAGCTCCCCCCTTCGGTTGTGCGGCCACCGTTCACCTCGATAGCGTGGCGGCCGTGCGCGACCGGTTCGTGACCGGTCGCGCCTTGCTGTTGTTCGCATCGTAAACAGGCGGCCCAGCCCGACGCAACCCATGACCATGAAGGGGCGGGCGAATAACCCGGAATACGGCTCACGGCACACGCGAACACACCTCCGCGTCCTGCCGAGCCGGGGAGCGTGAGCGGCATTTCGATTTGGAAACCGTCACGCCGGGGTTGGCCGCGGGTCCAACCGCCCCGGCGGTCGGGTGCGACGTCCCGACGCCTTGCCTTTTCGCATGCGAAAACCTACGCTTCGGACAAAGGCGCGGGGCCTGATCGGGCCGCAATCCGGAGGGTGGAGATGTTGACCCAGAGGGACATTCAGAAATATCGCCGTCAGGGCTACATCGTCGTGCCCAACGTGCTGTCGGCCGAAGAGGTCGACGCGCTCCGGGGCGCGACGGACGAGGTCATCGCCGGCGCCGCCAAGGTCACCCAGCATAACGAGGTCTACGACCTCGAAGATGGGCACACCCCCGAGCGGCCCCGGGTCAGGCGGATCAAGACCCCGCATCAGTGGCACCCCACCTATACGAGCATGGTCAAGCATCCGGGCATCGTCGCCTGCCTGGTGGCGCTCTGGGGCCCGAATGTCCGCTTCGATCTTTCCAAGCTCAACATGAAGTCGCCCGGCTTCGGCTCGCCGGTGGAGTGGCACCAGGATTGGGCCTTCTACCCCCACACCAATGACGATCTCGCCGCCGTCGGCATCATGATCGACGATGTCGGCATGGATAACGGGCCGATGCTGGTGATCCCCGGCAGCCACAAGGGGCCGATCTGCGACCACCACGTCAACGGGCACTTCGTCGGCGGCATCGATCCGATCCGGGCCAATATCGACTTCAAGAAGGCCCAGCCTTGCATCGGCAAGGCCGGCTCCATCACCATCCACCATGTCCGCACCGTGCATGGCTCGGCGCCCAATACCTCGACCCGGCCCCGGCGGTTCCTCTTGCACCAGTATCGCTCCGCCGATGCCTGGCCGCTCATCCATCCGCCCAGCAATTTCGATATCTATCGCTCGCTCCTGGTCGCCGGCGAGGAGACCTTGGAGCCGCGGATGGAGCGGTGTCCGATCCGGCTTCCCTATCCGCCGGCGCCGAACCAGGGCTCGATCTACGAGAACCAGCGCGAGCTCGAGCACCGCTACTTCACGCCCAAAGACGAAGATCGCCTGGTCCCGGCGCGCTAGCGGAGCGCGCGCCCCTACTCCGCCGCCTTGACGCTCGGCGCCTCGGCTTCGATGCGGGCCCAGAGGTCGCGGATCATGTCCTTCATCATCAGCGCCTCCTGCCAGCGATCCGACAGATCGGCGTCGTTCGCATCGGTGATCGCATAGGGCTTGGGGCCGAGCTCGCAGAGGAAGGTCAAGGTCGCGTCCCCGGGTGCCCGCCGCCGCCAGGAGCGGAAGCCGTATTCCCACCAGCCCATGAACAGGTCGACCCAGGGCTTGTTGTGCTTGAAGCTGATCGGGACCTGCACCTGCTCGCGGCTCGCCACCCGCCCGTGGAAGCCCCAGCAATTGTCGATGATGCGGTGCATGAGGCGATGATTCTCTTCCGCCACCGGCCAAGCGAACTCGCGGCCGACGAGATAGTGGGAGAGATCGCCGGTCAACTTCAAATCGGGGAAGCAGTCGAGGAGATGGAGGGTGAAGAAGAGGTCGGTGGTCATGCGGTCCCGGTGGGTCTCGACATGCAGGCGCACGCCGGCCTCCTCGGCGAGACGCCGCCAACCCTCGAGATAGGGAATGCACCCCGGCGCCGTCGAAGCCGGCGTTGCGGATCTTCGTCAGCTTCTCTTCCAGCGACCACTCCTTGCCGTCGGGGTGGCGACGCTCCATCGCCCACATCGACTGGTAGACCAAGAGTCTCTGCATGGCGCTCCTCCCGATCGGGCTTGGCTTAGAGGGCGAGCCCCCTTGCATGATGCCGCAGATGATCCTCGACGAAGCTGGCGATGAAATAATAGCTGTGATCGTAGCCGGGCTGGCGGCGGAGGATCAGGCTCTGCCCCGCCTCCTGGCATGCCGCCTCGAAGAGCTCCGGACGGAGCTGCTCGATGAGGAACTTGTCGGCCGTGCCCTGGTCGATGAGGATCGGCCAGCCAAGGGTCTGATGGCGCACCAGCTCGCTCGCGTCATAGCCGCGCCAAGCATTGCGGTCGGTCCCGAGATAGAAGGTGAAGGCCTTCTGGCCCCAGGGCACCTGCATGGGGGCGACGATCGGGGCGAAGGCGGAGACCGTGCGAAAGCGATCGGGATTGCGCAGCGCGCAAACCAGCGCGCCATGACCGCCCATGGAATGGCCGAAGATGCCCCGGCGGTCGCCACGGGCGGGGAAATGTGCCTCGATCAGCGCCGGCAGCTCCTGGGTGACGTAGCTGTACATGCGGTAGGCCTGAGCCCAAGGCTCGAGCGTAGCATCCACATAGAACCCGGCCCCTTGGCCGAAATCCCAGGACTCGGCATCGCCGGGAAACCGCGCCGTACGCGGGCTGGTGTCGGGCGCCACCAGCATGAGGCCGAGCTCGGCGGCAACGCGCTGGGCGCCGGCCTTCGCCGGGAAGTTTTCCTCCGTGCAGGTGAGCCCGGCCAGGTAGTAGAGGACCGGGACCGGACCGTTCCCGGCCTGAGGCGGCCGATAGACCGAGAACCGCATGGGTCCGCCGCAGAGGCGCGACTCATGGCTGTAGAAGCCTTGCCAGCCGCCGTAGCTCTTGTTCTCGGAGATGGTGGTGACGTCGCTCATCGCGGCGGTTCCGAACCCGGCTCGGCGGCGGCCTCATCCTTCGACGAGCTCAGGATGAGGCCAACTCCCAAGCCCTCATGCTGCGCGGTCTTTTCGCTTATCGAAGGGCGAAGCATGAGGACGGCCGCAGCGATGAGCATGAGGCTCAATAGACCACCACCGTGCGGATCGATTTGCCGGCATGCATGAGCTCGAAGCCCTCGTTGATGCGATCGAGCGGCAGGGTGTGGGTGATGAGATCGTCGATGTTGATCTTCTTCTCCATGTACCAGTCGACGATCTTGGGCACATCGGTGCGGCCGCGGGCGCCGCCGAAGGCGGTCCCCTTCCACACCCGGCCGGTGACCAGCTGGAAGGGCCTGGTCGAGATCTCCTTGCCGGCGCCGGCGACGCCGATGATGACGCTCATCCCCCAGCCGCGGTGGCAGCATTCCAAGGCCTGGCGCATGAGATCGGTGTTGCCGACGCATTCGAAGCTGTAGTCGGCTCCGCCCTTGGTCAGCTCGACCAGATGCGGCACCAGATCGCCCTTCACCTCCTTCGGATTGACGAAATGCGTCATGCCGAATTTGCGCGCCAGCGCCGCCCGCGCCGGGTTGATGTCGACGCCGATGATCATGTCGGCGCCGGCCATGCGGGCCCCCTGCACCACATTGAGGCCGATGCCGCCCAGGCCGAAGATGACCACGTTCGCTCCCGGCTCGACCCGTGCGGTGTTGATGACGGCGCCGATGCCGGTGGTGACCCCGCAGCCGATGTAGCAGACCTTGTCGAAGGGCGCGTCCGCGCGGATCTTGGCGAGCGCGATCTCCGGCAAGACCGTGTAGTTGGCGAAGGTGGAGCAGCCCATGTAGTGGTGCACCAGCTTGCCGCCGAGCTGGAAGCGGCTGGTTCCGTCCGGCATCACGCCTTTGCCCTGGGTGGCGCGGATGGCGGTGCAGAGATTGGTCTTGCGGCTCAAGCAGGATTTGCACTGGCGGCATTCCGGCGTGTAAAGCGGGATCACGTGGTCGCCCTTCTTCAGGCTCGCGACCCCGGGACCCACCTCGACCACCACACCCGCCCCCTCATGGCCGAGGATGGCCGGAAACAGCCCCTCGGGATCCGCACCCGAGAGCGTGAACTCGTCCGTGTGGCAGATGCCGGTCGCCTTCACCTCGACCATGACCTCGCCCGCCTTCGGGCCGTCGAGGTCGACCGTTTCCACCGTGAGGGGCGCACCAGCCTTATGAGCAACGGCCGCTTTGATCTTCATGTTCCGCTTCCTGTCCTGAGATCGAATACATCGCCGAACCGCTGATGAGGGTGCGCCCGTGGGAACTCCGCTCCGAGCGCACCACCCATCCTGATCAGCTCTTGAGGACGCCCGATGCCTTGGCGGTGTGGGTGGCGATCGCATCCATCAGAGCCGGCGACAGGCAATCATAGGGCTCGAGCCCGATCTCCTTGATGCGCGCCCGAACCGCCCCCATCCGGCTTGGATCCGCGCCCGACTCGATGATCGACGACACGAAGGCCGCGAACTGGGGCTCCTGCCAGCCGGTCTCCTTGGAAAGCTCCGGATGGACGAAATCGAACCCGTAGAACGGATGCTTTTTGTTCTCGATGCGGCCATACATGTGCACGCCGCAGCTCTTGCAGGCATGGCGTTGGATCGTCGCCGCAGGATCGACGGTTGCGAGTTTGTCCGCGTTCTCGGTCACGCTCAACTGGTCGCGCGGAATGACGGCGACGACCGAGAACACCGCTCCTTTCGGCTTCCAGCATTTGGTGCAGCCGCAGGCATGGTTGTGCGCGACCTGCCCTTTGATCGCCACCTTGACCGGCTTCTCAGCGCATTTGCAGACGAGCGTTCCGCCCGTAAAGCTCTTAGAGCCGGGTTTGAGGCCGCCATCAATCAATGGATGAATCGAATTCGTAGGTGCCATGGACGTTCTCCCTCATCGTGAATCGGCGTGGTCGCCAAGAGCCCCCGCGTCTCATCCGCGCGAGTTCAGGCTACGGTATTGGTCTCCGGCCGCGGGATCAATGGCGCTTGGCTCACCCCCGTTCCTTGCGCCAGATCTCTTGCAGGCGATCCAAGGGCAACGCATGGGCGATGCGGCCGTCGATGCCCCGCATGGTCTCGGCCCGGCAGAGCGCGTTCAAGATCGCCTCCTCGGTCGCCTCGGCGGTCGCCACCATCAACGGGTTCATCTCGCCATTGGGCAGCATGGCCACATGGATCGGCGGCCGCGCCGGTCCGTGGGTCAGGAAATCGTCGCCCTTGGTCTCCAGGCGATTGCCGGTCGAAAACGCGATGAAGAGATCGCCGGAGCCGTTGTGGCCGAAGCCGCCGGTGCGCCCCAGGCCCGAGGCGGCGCGCTGCGCCAGCCTGCGGCATTGCATGGGGAGAAGCGGCGCGTCGGTCGCGACCACGATCAGGATCGAGCCGCCGGCATCCAACGGCTTGTCCCTGGGGCTCGGCACCTGGTCCTTGCCGATGGCGCGGCCCACGGGGACGCCGTCGACGCGGAGATCCTCGCGGGCACCGTAATTCGCCTGCACCAGCACGCCCAAGGTGAGGCGTCCGCCACCGCATTCGACCAGGCGGCTCGCGGTGCCGATGCCGCCCTTGAACTCGTGGCAGATCATGCCGGTGCCGCCGCCGACGGCGCCCTCGGCGACCGGCCCGGAGCGAGCGGCATCGATCGCCGCTTCAACCTCGCGGCGGGTCACCGCCATGGCATAGCCATCATTGAGCCAGCCATCATGGGTCTCGCCCACCAGGCCCAGATGCCAGTGCCGGCGATGGCCGCGGTCGCCGGCGATGCTGATGAGCGCGTCGCGCACCGCCCCCACCGAATAGGTCGAGGTGAGGCAGATGGGCGAGGTGAGGCAGCCGGATTCCTCGAGCCAGATCCAGCCGGTGAATTCGCCGCAGCCGTTGAAGGAGTGCACGCCGGCGAAGAATTCGTGGCTCCAGGGGTCGGCTTCCGGCATCACCACGGTCACACCCGTGCGCAGCACATGGGGATGGTCGGCGATGATGGTGGCGTGGCCGACGGCGACACCGGGCACGTCGGTGATGGCGTTGAGCGGACCGGGCTCGAGCTTGCCGACGGTGATGCCGAGCTCGCGAAGACGGGGACGGGTCGTGGCCATGGCAGTTATGCGACTCTCTCATTGGGTTGCGAGGGATCATGCCGTCTCGGTTGGGGGCCCGTCGAGATGCTTCCGGCGCCACCGAGAATCATGGGTTCCTCCCGGAACCGTTATCCCGGTAGTGTGCGGCCCCATGCAACGAGTTCAAGCGAGCTGGGTCAGCGGCTTCGCGCCGCTCTTGACCGAAGCGCGCGCCACCTTGCGGCTGGCGGCGCCGATTGCGCTGGCGCAGCTTTCCTTCATCGCCATGAACACCACCGACGTGATACTGCTGGCTTGGCTTGGCTCGGAGTCGCTGGCGGCGGCATCGCTCGGCATGAATCTCTATTTCATCATGTTCGTGTCCGCGCTTGGGATCGCCATTGCCGTGGCGCCGATGGCGGCCCAGGCGCGCGGACGCGGCGACGACGACGCCATGGCGGATGCGCTGCATCAGGGCTTGTGGGCCAGCACCCTCGTCGCCGCACCGCTTGCCGGCTCGCTGTGGTTCGGCGGGGATTTCCTACGCTTCATCGGCGAAGACGCGGCGATCTCGGCGCAATCGGAGATCTTCCTGCGCGCGCTGCTCTGGGGCCTGGCGCCGGCGATGTGGTTCACTGTGCTCCGGTCCTTCATCGCTGTCCTCGACCGGGTCAACGTCGTGCTCGCCATCGGCATGTTCGGCGTCCTCTTCAACGCAATCTTCAATTACGGCCTCATCTTCGGGCATTTCGGCCTACCGGCGCTCGGCATCATCGGCTCCGGCATCGCCAGCAGCACGGTGAACGCCGTGATGTTCGTCTTGCTAGCGGCCTATGTCCTCCTCCACCCCCGCTTGAGGCGGCTCGGGCTGTGGCATGGACTCGCGCGCTTCAAGCCCAGGCGGCTCATCGAGCTGTTTCGGCTCGGCTTGCCGATCAGCGGCGCCTTCATGCTCGAGGTCGGCCTGTTCTCGGCAGCGGGATTGCTGATGGGCTATGTCGGCACGGCCGCGCTGGCCGCGCACCAGATCGCCCTCCAGGTCGCCGGCACCACCTTCATGGTACCACTCGGCATCTCGCAAGCTGCCACCATCCGGGTCGGCTACCATATCGGCGCCGGCGATCACCCTGCGGCCGGCCGGGCCGGGTGGCTCGCGTTCGCGCTCGGCGCCGGCTTCATGAGCACGATGGCGGTCACGATCTGGATAGTGCCGCGTTCGATCGTTCGGCTCTTTCTGGACGAATCCCTGCCCGGCAACGAGACCGTGGCTGCCATCGCCGTCACCTTTCTCGCCGTGGCGGCCCTCTTCCAGGTTTTCGACGGCACCCAGACCATCGGCACCGGAGTGCTGCGCGGCCTCAAGGACACGCAGGTACCCATGCTGCTGGCCGCCATCGGCTATTGGGGCGTCGGCTTCCCACTCGCCGCCGCGCTCGGCTTCGGCTTCGACCTTGGCGGCATCGGCGTCTGGATCGGCCTTGCCGCCAGCCTCGCCACCGTGGCCGGCCTCATGCTCTGGCGCTGGAGCCGGCGCGGGCGGCTTCTCTCTAAAGCTTCGAGCGCTGGATGATCGCGTCCTTGCGCTTCAGGACCTCGGGCTTGAGCTTGGTGCCGAGGCCCGGGCCGGTCATCGGATAGATGTAGCCCTTCTCGATCCGCGGCATCACCGTCACCAGTTCCCGGTACCAATCGGAATAATAGGCGCGCACCGATTCCTGGATGAGCGCGTTCGGTGCGTTCAGCGACAGATGGATGGAGGCGACGAAGGTGATGGGGCCGGTGCAATCGTGCGGCGCCACCGGCAGATGGTGCGCTTCCGCCATGGTCGCCACCTTCTTCGCCTCCGAGATTCCGCCGACCCAGGAGAGGTCCGGCATGATGATGCCCGCCGCCTTGCGGGCCATGAGATCGCGGAAGGCAAAGCGCGTGGCCAAGGTCTCGCTGGCGGTGATCGGGACCCGGGTGGTGGCGGCAAGCTCGGCCAGCGCATCGAAGTTGTTCATCTTGATCGGGTCTTCGAACCAGAAGGGATTGAACTCCTCGAGCGCGGCGAAGATCTTCTTGGCGGTCGGCAGGTTCCACAGGAGATGCAGCTCGACCATGATGTCCATCTTGTCGCCGACCGCCTTGCGGATCTTGGCGAAGGGCTCGAGCGCTTTCTTCAAGTCGCCGGCGGAGATGTAGAGCCCGCCCGAGGCTTCGGCGGCGAAGTCGAAGGGCCAGATCTTCATGCCGGTGATACCCTCCTCGAGAAGCGAGTGGGCGAGCTCGTCGGCACGGTTGAGGAACGCATCCAGGTCCTCATACGGCCGCGCCTTCGACTTCTTGCCGACGGCGAAGGTGGCCACCCCCTGGCGCCCGGCGGAGCGCACATACTGGTATCCCGCGCAGGTGTTGTAGGTGCGCACGCGCTCGCGGGTAAGCCCGCCCAGGAGCTGATGGATGGGCTGCCCCGTCACCTGTCCCAGGAGATCCCAGAGTGCAATGTCGATGGCGGAGGCCGCGCGCACTTCCGCACCCGAGCTGGAATAGCCCACGTAGTAGTTGAGGAGCGCCTTCGAATGCTTGTCGATCGCCAGCGCGTCCTGGCCGAGGAGCCGGGGTGCGGCGGTCTCGTGGATGAAGCCGGCCACCGCCTTGGCGCCGAAAAAAGTCTCGCCCAAGCCCACCAGCCCCTGATCGGTGTGCACATGGACGAAGAGGATGTTCGGAAACTCCTCGAGCTGGATGGTCTCGAACTCGGTGATCTTCATCGTCTCCCCCGGTGATTTGCCAACAGCCGCCCGCGATCGGCAGAGACTAGCAGAGCGGGGCCGCGGAATTGCAGGTACTATTCCGGCGGCCACCGACGGATTCCCGCCGCCCATGCTCGCCCGACGCCGTGCCGCCCAGTCGCTCCGCTGGATTCCGCCGGGGGTGCTGGCCGCACTCCTGATCGCCGTGGCCGCCGCATCGGGCGCGCTCATGAATGCCTTGGTCCGGCTCCTCGCGGCCGATCTGCATCCCTTCGAGATCGCGTTTTTCCGCAACTTCTTCGGGCTCATCGCCGTCCTGCCGCTCTTGGGCAGCATGGGGTTCGTCCGGCTCCGGCTGAGGAATTCCGGACGCCTGGTGCTGTCGAGCCTGGGGCATGTCGTCGCCATGCTGACCTTCTTCACCGCGCTGACATCCATGCCGCTCACCGATGCCGCGGCCCTCAGCTTCACCACCCCGCTCTTTGCCACCGCCGGCGCCGCCTTGTTCCTGGGCGAGATCGTGCGGGCGCGGCGCTGGACCGCGGTCGGCGTCGGCTTCCTCGGCGTCATCATCGTCATGCGACCGGGAGTCGCGGGCTTCACCTGGGCGGCCGGCCTCGCTCTCTTCTCCTCGATGGTGTTCGCCGCGGTGGCGCTGGTGATCAAGCAAATGACCCAGCACGAGCGAACGGTGTCGATCGTTTTCTATCAATCCTTGTTCACCACTTGCCTCGCGGCGCTGCCGGCGGCGATTGTCTGGCGTCTGCCCGTTGGGAGCGATTGGGCGCTGTTGGCGCTGTTGGGCGCGCTCGGCACCTTCGGCTGGCTGCTGTTCACCCAAGCCTATGTCCTCGCCGAAGCCTCGGCGCTCACCCCCTATGACTTCACCCGCCTGCCCTTCACCGCGCTCGTCGCTTATGCGCTTTTCGATGAGGTGCCGGATCGCTGGACCTGGATCGGCGGCGCCGTCATCTTCGCTTCCACCGTCTACATCGCCCACCGCGAGGCGGCGGTGGCCCGAATGAGGCGGACGGCGGCAGCGAGCGAGACTCGTATGTTGGAATAGTGCCCCCACCCTCACCCTCCCCCGCCTTCGGCGAGGGAGGGGACGGTACCATTCGAGCTCCCTCCCCCAACGTGTTGGGGGAGGGTTGGGGTGGGGGCGCCGAGCGGACGGCAAAGCGTCTACCGTGGCTTGACCACCGGTCCAGAACCAATACCATCCGCTTCTGGATCGCTCGTCGAGACGGGGGGAGATTTCTGCGATGGACGCATCGGCGATGCACCTCGTCCGCGACTTCGTCGGCTACGGAGCGAACCCGCCCGATCCGAAATGGCCGAACGGGGCCCGGCTCGCCCTCAATATCGTCATCAATTACGAGGAAGGCTCCGAGCCTTCGGTGCCCGACGGCGACAAGGCCTCCGAGGTGGGTTTGACCGAGGGCGGCAGCGGCGACTTCTCCGGCCGCGATCTCGCCGCCGAGTCGATGTTCGAATATGGCAGCCGGGTCGGCATCTGGCGGGTGCTCCGCCTCCTTGAGGAGCGGAAGCTCGCCGCCACGGTCTTCGGCTGCGCCTTGGCCCTCGAGCGCAATCCCGCGGTCGCCCAGGCGGTCCGCGCGTCGGGCTTCGATGTGTGCTGCCATGGCTGGCGCTGGGCGCGGCACCAGCAGATGAGCATCGATGCGGAGCGCGCCGAAATCGCCCGCGCCGTCGCCTCGATCCAGCGAACGATCGGCCAGCGGCCTGAAGGCTGGTATTGCCGCTACGGCCCCAGCATCAACACCCGCCGGCTCCTGGTCGAGGAAGGCGGCTTCCGCTACGACTCGGACGCCTACAATGATGAGCTGCCCTATTGGGTCAAGGTCGACGGCAAGGATCATCTGATCCTGCCCTACGGCCTCGTCAACAACGACGCCAAGTTCATCCGCGGCGGGCTCATCACCGGCGGCGAGTTCTTCGAGCTGCTCAAGGATGCCTTCGACATGCTCTATCGCGAAGGGGTGAGCCATCCGAAGATGATGTCAGTCGGCCTGCATCTCCGCCTGGTGGGACATCCCGGCCGGGCCGCAGGGCTGGAGCGCTTCCTCGACTATGTAGCCCGCCACGCCGGGGTCTGGATCTGCCGGCGCATCGACATTGCCCGGCACTGGCATTCCCAGCACCCGGCCCCGCCATGAGCGAAGCCCCATCATGAGCCAAGAGGGGCGACTCCAAGGCAAGATCGCGCTCATCACCGGCGCCGCCTCTGGCATCGGCCGCGCCATCGCGCGCGCCTATGCGAGCGAAGGGGCTGCGATCGTCATCGTCGACATCGCCACGAAGCCGCGCGAGGGCGGTGAGCCCACCCACGAGTTGCTGGCACGCGAGGGCTTCCAGGTGCGCTTCATCGAGGCCGACATCGCCGAGGAAGCGGCAAGCGAAGCGGCCGTGGCGGCGACGGTCAGGGAATTTGGGCGCCTCGACGTGCTGGTCAACGACGCCGCCATCTCCGGCGACAAGACCCTGACCGAGACCTCGCTCGCCGAATGGAACCGGGTGATGGCGGTCAACGTGACCGGCGTCTTTCTCATGTGCCGGGCCGCGATCAAGCAGATGCTGACCCAGGAGCCGCGCGCCGAGGCGCGCGGACGCATCGTCAACATCTCTTCCCAGCACGGCATGATCGCGGCACCGGGCAATTGCGCCTACGGCACCTCCAAGAGCGCCGTTGCGTATCTGACCCGGCAGATCGCCACCGACTATGCCAAGCAAGGGATCATCTGCAACGCCGTCGCGCCCGGAAAGATCCTGACCGGCCGGAGCGGCAGCTCTGTCGATCCCCAGCGCCTCGCCTACTCCCATGCGCGCACGCCCTTGCCGCGGCTAGGCAAGCCCGAGGACGTGGCGCGCGCCGCCGTCTTCCTCGCCTCCGACGAGGCGAGCTTCATCACGGGCGTGAATCTGATGGTCGACGGCGGATGGATGGCGGCCTGAGAACAGATTTGCCAATTCAGCGCGGATCATCCTTGCACGGGGAGTTCGATGCCAGCATTAAGCGACGGCGAACTTGAGACACTGCTCCATGGGGGAGAGAGCGACCGCAACGAGCGGAAGCGAAATGCTGCGGACTTAGACAAAATTCGGGAAGCCGTCTGTGCGTTTTCGAACGATCTGCCAGATCGTCGCCAGCCAGGTGTCGTGTTTGTCGGCGTTGAGGATGATGGCACTTGTAGCAACCTTACGATCGACGATGATCTATTGAGGCTTCTGGGGAATGTACGAGATGATGGCGCTCTGACTCCGTTCCCGGTGATGGAGGTGCGCCAAGCAACCATTAGAGGGTGTAGCCTAGCTGTCATAATTGTGCAGCCGACTCTGAACCCGCCAGTCCGTTTTAGAGGTCGCGCTTGGGTTCGCGTTGGTCCACGACGTGCAATAGCAAGTCCTGAAGAAGAGCGGCGTCTCGTAGAGAAACGTCGCTGGGGAAATTTACCGTTTGATGCGCAGCCCGTCGCCGGATCCAACCTCTCCGATTTAGACCTTAATCGATTTAACCTAGAGTATTTGCCTGCTATGGTTTCGCGAGACACGATTGCTCAAAATCAGCGTGCGGTAGTCGATCAATTGCGCGCTTTGCGCCTTATCGATCAAGATGAAACTCCTACGTTCACTGCTATCGCTATGCTTGGAAAATCAACTCAGCACTGGTTTCCAGGAGCATCTATTGCTTGGCGCCGTGTTGGAGGAGAAAACCTAACCGATAACACCATCGATGAGCGCGTGCTGACAGGTACGATTCCAGATCAGCTACGTCGTATAGACGAGATAATTGACGCGGCGAACATCTCTCCGGTCGAGATGGGGACCACGGTGCACACGAGAGCGGCTGAATATCCAATGGCAGCGCTCCAGCAGCTCGTGCGAAATGCCTTAATGCACCGCACATACGAAGGCACTACCTCACCTGTTCGCGTTACGTGGTACTCTGATCGCGTAGAGATTCTCAGTCCTGGAGGTCCTTTCGGTGTTGTAACACCCCTAACGCTCGGTCTGCCGGGCTATACGGATTATCGTAATCCGACGCTGGCGGAAGCATTGAAGGGATATGGATTTGTTGAAAGATTTGGCCAAGGCATAGAGATTGCCCGAATGGCCCTTGCACAGAGTGGAAGTCCGGCACCTCAATTCCGCTGTGAGCCAGAGGAAGCACCTGTTTGGGTCCACGTGACGGTCAGGAAGCGTCCATGAAAACGGTGGCATTTTTCAACAATAAAGGCGGCGTGGGGAAAACATCGCTTCTGTATCACTTGGCCTGGATGTTCGCTTTGCGAGGAAAGCGTGTTGTCGCTGCGGATTTGGATCCCCAGGCGAATCTGTCGGCGATGTTCCTTCAAGATGATCGTATCGACGCTCTTTGGGCAGCTGGTGGCGCGGCGACCGTGTATTCCGCAATGCGGCCCCTAATGGAAGGAACCGGGGACCTCCTCCAAGTGACGCCACAAATCGTGGGGGAACGTATCGCCTTGATTCCGGGAGATCTCACTCTCTCGGAGATCGAGGACGAACTCTCAACTCAGTGGCCACGCTGTCTCAATAGTGAAGCTCGCGCCTTCAGAGTCATTGCAGCGTTTGATCGCATGCTTCGTTCAATCGGAGCTGCGCAAGATGCGGATTATGGCCTCATAGACGTTGGTCCCAATCTCGGGGCTATCAACAGATGCGCACTTATTTCTGCAGACTACGTAGTGGTTCCCATTGGAGCTGATCTTTTTTCGATCCGCGGCTTGCAGAATGTCGGTCCGAAGCTCAGAGCTTGGAGGCGTGAATGGGAAGATCGCCTCAAGCGTGCCCCAGAAAGCCTGGGCTTTCGGTTGCCAAATGGAGCCATGGAACCTCTGGGTTACATTATCTCCCGCTATTCTGCTTATGGCCGAGGGGCAGCGAAAGCGTTTCAGCGGTGGCTTGACCGTGCACCGCGGATCTACGTTGAGTATGTACTCAATCTGCAATGGGATGACTCTGCGCTCGATGTTGATGGAAACCGGCTAGCGCAACTCAAGGACTATCGCTCTCTCCTGCCGATGGCTCAGGAGGCGCGAAAGCCGATGTTTTTACTAAAGCCTGCCGATGGTGCGATTGGTGGGCACCAAGCAGCAGTTCAGGAGTGTTACGCAGATTTTGAAGCCTTGGCGACAGAGATTGAAGAACGCATTGCGCTAAGCTCACCAACACTCGGCGATGCCAAGATCGACTCTGTGGAAGCTCGCGCGAAGCGCTAGACGACAGCAGCGCACGCCGATGCCGCGGCTCTGCCGGCTCGAGGACGTGGCGAACGTCGCCCTCTTTCTTGCTTCCGACGAAGCCAGTTTCTTCACCGGCGAGAACCTGCTGGTCGATGGCGGCTGGATGGCGGCATGAGACCCACGGGCAAAGTCCTCGGCGTTCTGATCCTGGCGCTGCTGGCGCTCCCGGGCGCGGCGCGCGGCGCAGATGGCTCCCTAGCGCCGACCGGCACTCTGCGCGCCGCCTATCTCGCCGGCAATCCGGCGCAAGCGACCCGGAACCCCGCCACCGGCGAGGTCGTCGGCGTCGCCGCCGATCTCACGGCCGAGCTCGCCCGCCGCCTGGGCGTGCCCTTCCTCATGACCGGTCTGGTCGGCGTGCCGCAGGTGATGCAGGCCGTGGTCGACGGCAAAGCCGATATCGGCTATCTCGCGACCGATCCGTCCCGCCGCGGCGCCATCGAGTTCACCCAGACCTATCTCCGCAACCCCCAGAGCCTGGTGGTGCCGGAGGCCTCGCCCATCCGCTCCTTCGCCGATATCGACCGGGCGGGTTTGCGCATCGCCGCTCTCAAGGGCGACTCGATCGCCCTCTATCTCGCGCGCACGCTGAAATCGGCCGCCCTCGTCGAGCTCGAGCGCGACGCGACCGAAGACATCGGCCGGCTGTTCGCGTCCGGGTCGATCGACGCCTTCGGCCGAAACCGTCTGCGTCTCGTGCGGATCGTGGCGGAGACGCCGGGCTTGCGAGTGTTGCCCGGCAGCATCTTCGGCGTGCCCCAGGCGATCATCGTTCCGGCCGACCAGCCGCAGAATCTGGCCGCCCTCAACGCATTCCTCACCGACATGCGCCGGAGCGGCTTCCTCGAAGCCTCGATCAGCCATGCCGACAACGGCACCGAAATGGAGCCGGCACCGTGACCAGCCTCAGCAACCGCTTCGCCTCGACCTATGCCGCAGCGCGCCGGCAAATCGGCAACCCCGCCGCAGCAGGGTTTGAGCTCCGAGCTCTGGGAGCATTACTGCGGCCGGCATTCCGCCTATGTCAGCTTCGAATACGGCACCTTGCCGACCCCGGAGGTGATCGAGTCCCTGCGCCAGGAGCACATTCTGCATCGCCAGGGCAAGAACGACTGGCACGATGCCGGCGTGCAGAGGGTGAAGCAGCGCCTGCTGCACACCTTCGCGCCCGAGCGCCCGGAATGGCACGAGATGGTCATCCTCCAGGCCCGCCTGCTGACGGGTCGCGTCGCCAGCGGGCTGGCGGCGGAGGCCTAGCCCCTGGCCTCTGCCAGCTGCAACAGCATTTGGACGACCAAGCCCTTGAAGCTGTCGTGGCGGTCCCGGGGCATCTCCCGGAATTGGCGACGCAGCTCGGCCAGCGTGTCTACGGCAGTGAGCGGATCCCCACCCAAGACGAAGCGCTGAAGCGCTTTCGTGCCCGTGTCCCGACGTGCCTGCATGTCCTGGCTCCTGCGGCTTCCGGCCGATGGGATCCAGTCTGCGGTCTCGCCGCGCCCGGACGCCATCCATCGAAAGTATGAGACGCACTGGCCGGCCTCAAGCCGGGGTCGGGGTCTCCGCTTCGGCGCTGCGGCGCTTGGCGCCGCGCTCGGCGGCGATGCGTCTGATCTCATTCTCGAGATCCGGCGAGCCCGCCAGCAGGTGGCGAAAATCGGCAGCCTGCAGCATGAGGAGATCGCAGTTGCTGCGCGCGGTCACCGTGGCGCTGCGCTTGCCGCTCTCCAACAGCGCCATCTCGCCAAAGAACTCGCCGGAGCCGAGCGCGACCGGACCGCCCGGCGTCTCCACCTCGAGCTCGCCCGCGGTGATGAAATACATCGCATCGGCCGCATCGCCCTGGCGCACCACCTGGACTCCGGTTTCGACCCGGACCGGCTTCAGGATCGAAGCGACGGCGGCGATGCGCGCCGCCGAGAGGAGTTGGAACAAGGGCACCTTCGCCACCAGATGCCAGGTCACAATGAAATCGCGTCGGCGCAGCTCCTCGATGAAGCCGGAGGCCAGGATGCCGGCCGGCAGCGCGAAGCACAGAACACCCAAGACGACGGTGAAGCCGGCAAGCGCCCGCCCCCAGGGCGTGATCGGCGTCAAATCGCCATAGCCCACGGTCGAGAGTGTCACAATGCCCCAATACATCGCCGCGGGGATGCTGCCGAACTTGTCGGGCTGGGCGTCGTGCTCGAGCATGTAGGCGAGGGTCGAGACCATCAGGAGGGCGACCGACACCACGGTGCCGGCGGCCACCAGCGGGCGGCGCTCATTGCGCAAGACCTCGCCTAAGAGATCGAAGGCGCCGGTGAAGCGGAGCAGCTTGAACAGCCGGAGCGCCCGCAGCAAGACCGCGACCGACGGATCGATCGGCATCCAAAAGAGGTGCAGATAGAACGGCAGGATGGCCACGATGTCGATCACCGCCAGGGGCGACACGGCATAGTGGAGCCGCCCCCAGACCGGGTGCCGGTAGGCGCGCCTTGGATCCTCGATGGCG
Source organism: Pseudomonadota bacterium (assembly GCA_016195085.1). Lineage (NCBI taxonomy): Bacteria > Pseudomonadati > Pseudomonadota > Pseudomonadota bacterium. The sequence goes on from JACQAG010000039.1 coordinate 161,749, forward strand.
GCCCACAGGCGCAGTCCGTATTCGAGGGTGAAGGCGAGGACCGCTGCGGTCTCGATCAGATCGAAGACCTGATGCCAGCTGGGCGGCAAGCCCTCGACCGTACCCAGCACGATGGCCGTCACGTTGACGAGGATGATGGCCACCAGCAGGAGATCGAAGGCGCGGCCCAAGGGATAGCCCCGCTGCCCCCCCTCGACCAAGGCATAGACCGCATGTCGCCAGCGCTGCATCACGGGGGCTAGTTTCCTTGCTCGGCGCCGGCGCCGCAATGCTTCATAGACTGAGTTCCGTTCAGACCGGCCATTGCCCCTCAGTCGAGGTCCCGGATTTTGGCGCCGACGAGCTCGGCCAGGATGCCGGGAAAGACCGAGATGAAGCGCTCGCCATGGCCGCGGGTCTGCGCCAGCTGGAGGGATTGGTTGACCGCCTGGGCGATGAAGGCGAGGGATTGCGCCTCTTCGGCGAGCTTGCCGTAATAGCGGATGTCCTTGCTGGCGATGCGAACCGGGCCCTTCAGATGGCCGTCATCGCCCTCCAGGACCCAGGGCATCACCATCTGGAACATGCGGCTGTTGGCGCCGCCGGCGGAGACGACGTCATAGAGCTTCTTCATGTCGACCCCGAGCTTGGCCGCGGTCGTCAAGGCCTCGGAGATGACCGCGCAGGTGCCGATCGAGATGAAGTTGTTGATGAGCTTGAGCGTGGTGCCGGATCCCAGCGTCCCGGCCTCGATGATGGTATCGGCATAGCATTCCACCACCGGACGCACGCGGGCCACGATCGCCGGAGCGCCGCCGAGAAATGTCGAGAGCTTGCCCTCCTCCGCCTCCTTGGGCGTGCGGCCCAAGGGCGAGTCGACCATGCCGACGCCCAGCGCCTCCAAGTCGCGGCCGATCTTGCGGGTGGAGTTGGGATCGGCGGTGGTGGAGTCGACCAGCACCATGGCGGAGCGGCAGCCCTCCAGAAACCCGTTGGCACCGTAGACGGCGGCTTCGACCTCGACCGAGGAGGGCAGGCAGAGAAAGACGATGTCGGAGACCCGGGCCACCTCGGCCGGCGTCTTTGCCTCGCCGGCGCCCAGCTTCAGGAGATCGTCCACCGGTTGCCGGTTGCGGTGGCCCATGACGGTGAGCTTGTAGCCCTTCGCCAGGATGCTCTTGGCCGCACCATGGCCCATGAGGCCGACGCCGATATAGCCGATGCGTTCCTTCTCCGCCATCTCGTCCGCTCCTTGTTCAGATTGCGATGGTCCGTTCGGCGAGAGCGCCGCTGGTGACGCGCCTCAGATCCATGCGCCGCTCCAGCCGGCGGCTGGCCAATGACAGGGGCCAGCACACAAGAAAGTAAAAGACCGCGACCAGGGGGTAGATCGTCATCGGCTGGAAGGTGACGTTGGTCATGAGCTGCCCCGCGCGGGTGAGCTCGACGAAGCCGATGATGGATGCGATCGCGGTGCTCTTGATGAGCTGCACCAGGAACCCCACCGTGGGCGGGATGGCGATGCGGACTGCCTGCGGCAGCACCACGAGACGCATGACCTGCCAGTAGCCGAGCGCCAGCGCTTTTGCGCCTTCCCATTGCTCACGCGGCACCGCCTCGATCGCGCCGCGCCAGATCTCGCCCAGGAAGGCGCTGGCATAGAGCGCGAAGCCCACGGTGACCGCCGTCCAGGGATCGAGCCTCAAGCCGAAGAAGACGCCGAGGCCGTAATAGACGAGGAAGAGCTGCATCAGCACCGGCGTTCCCTGGAAGAGCTGGATGTAGCCGGACGTGATCAGCCGGACCGCCCGCTGCGGGGCCACGCGGAGAAGCGCTATGGCAAACCCGAAGGCGCCACCCACCGCGAGAGCGATCAGGGAGAGCACGATGGTCCATTGCAGCCCCTTCAAGAGAAAGAAGAACTCGGGCGTGGAGAATTGCCTCACGTCGCCCTCCGCCCGCGCTCGAAGACGTACCAGTAGAGGCCGCCCAGGCCCGCGCGAAAGCCGAGCGTCATCAGGAGATAGAGGCCGGTTGCCGCAAAATAGAATTCGAAGGCACGGAAGGTGGTGGATTGCAGCGTGTTGGTGATCGCGGTCAGCTCCTCGGCCGAAATCGCCGCCACCACGCTCGAGCCCAGCATCAACAGCACGAACTGGCTCGCCAGCGCCGGGTAGACGATCCGGATCGCTTGAAACAAGATGATGCGTCGAAACACCTGCACGCGCCCGAGGCCGAGCGCGCGCCCGGCCTCGATCTGCCCCTCGGGCACGGCCTCCACGCCGGCGCGCAGAATCTCGCTCGCATAGGCGCCGAAATTGATCGCCATGCCGATGAGCGCTGCCTGGTTTGCCTCCAGCCGGAGCCCCAGGCTCGGCAGCGAGAAGTAGAGGATGAAGAGCTGCACCAGAAACGGCGTGTTGCGGAACACCTCGATGTAGACAGCAACCGCCCAGGCGAGGGCGCGTGGGCCATTGGTGCGGAGATAAGCGCCGAGAATGCCGATCGCCAGGCCGAGGACCGTCGCCGCCGCCGCGAGCTTCACGGTGAGCGCGGCCCCCGCCAAGAGGCGCGGCAGATTGTCGACGACGATGCCGAACTGGAAGACGTAGTTCAATGGGCACCCCGACGCAGACGCATCAGCAAGAACCCTCACCCTCCCGCGAGGACGCGGGTCCCTCCCTCTCCCGCGGTGCGGGAGAGGGGCCGAGAAAGTGATGCACATGAACCCCTCTCCCGCACCGCGGGAGAGGGAGGGACCCACGCGCTAGCGTGGGAGGGTGAGGGCGCGTGCGTAACGTCGAAAGGATCAGAAGGTCGGCAGCTCCGGCAGCTTCACGCCCGTGTGCTTCTCGTAGATCTGGGCCAGCACGCCGTTCTGCTTGTTCAAGAACACCCAGGTATTGACCCAGCGCAGGAGGTCGAACTCGCCGGGCCGTACCGCGATTGCATAATAGGCGGTGCGGATGGTGAATTTCGGCTCGATCTGCTTGTCGGGGTTGCGGTCGGCGATGGACTTGACGGCGAAGGCCGACATGCCGATCGCATCCACCTGGCCCGAGAGCAGCGCCTGGATGGTGGCGGCTGCCTCATCGAAATAGACGAGGTTGGTGCCCGGCGGAGCGATCTTCGGCGTCTCGGCCTCTTCGAGGGTGGCCCGGGTCAAGCCGATGCGCTTGCCGGCGAGATCGGCCGGGCCCTTGATGGCGGTTCCCTTGGGCGCGCCGATGACGATGCTAAGCGCGCCATGGGGGCTGGCGAACATCACCGTCTTCGCCCGCTCGAAGGTGATGCTGAGCGAGGAGATGGCGAGATCGGCGCGGCCGGAGAGGAGGGCCGGAATCCGGTTCGGGCCGGTCACCTGCACCAGCTCGAGCTCGACCCCCAGATCTTTGGCGAGCTGGCGCGATGTGGCGATCTCCGAGCCGTCGGGCTCGCCCTTTTGGTCGAGGATGCCGAAGGGCGGCGAGGTCACCTCGGCGGTGATGCGGATCTTCTTGTCCTTGATGATGCGATCGAGCGATTGCGCCTGGCCCGGGCCAGCGAAGATCGTGCAAACGAATAGGGCGAGCGCAGCCAGCAGCAGCCGGCGCATGAGATCGGTCACGGTTTCCCCCTTGGTCGCGGTTTTGGAGGCGTGGTTCGAGCCACGCTTGAGCTCGAACGATAGCCTGAAGCCGCCCGGGCGAAAACCCCGGGAGAGGATCGGTGGGTCAGCTCCGGGCCGAGACCCGCTCGATGGCGCCGCCGCAGGCCGCGAGCTTGGCCTCCAGCCGCTCATAGCCGCGGTCGAGGTGGTAGACCCGGTCGATCACCGTCTCGCCCTCGGCCACCAGCCCTGCCAGCACCAGAGAGACCGAGGCGCGGAGATCGGTTGCCATGACCTCCGCACCGGTCAGCGCCTTCACCCCCCTGACCACCGCCGAGGCGCCATGCACATTGATATTGGCGCCGAGGCGGCAGAGCTCCGGCACATGCATGAAGCGGTTCTCGAAGATGGTCTCGGTGATCATCGCCGCCCCCTCGGCGGTGGTCATGAGCGCCATCATCTGCGCCTGCAAGTCCGTGGGGAATCCCGGGAATGGCTCGGTCATCACATCGACGCCCGAGAGGCGCTGGTTGCGGCGCTGGACGCGGATGCCGCGCTCGGTCTCGGTCACCCGGACGCCGGCGATCTCCAGGATCTCGGCGACGGCGGCGAGCGGCGTCAAAGTCGTATCGGTCAGTTCGACGTCGCCGCCGGTAATTGCGGCCGCCATCAGATAGGTGCCGGCCTCGATGCGGTCGGCAACGACCCGGTGCGCGGCACCCATGAGCCGGTCCTTGCCGCGGATCAGGATGCGCGGGCTGCCCGCACCCTCGATCTCCGCACCCATGGCGGCGAGGCAGCAGGCGAGATCGACGATCTCCGGCTCACGGGCGGCATTGACGAGGACGGTCTCGCCCCGGGCGAGGCACGCCGCCATCATCAAATTCTCGGTGGCGCCGACGGAGACGAAGGGGAACTGGATCTCGGCGCCGACCAGGCCGCCGGGGGCGCGGGCCTCGATATAGCCGTTCTCGACCTCCACCTCGGCGCCGAGTTGCTTCAATCCCTTGATGTGCAGGTCGACCGGCCTGGTGCCGATGGCGCAGCCGCCGGGCAGCGACACCCGGGCCTGGCCGCAGCGGGCGACCAAGGGCCCCAGCACCAAGACCGAGGCCCGCATCTTCTTGACGAGGTCATAAGGAGCGGTGGTGGAGGCGATGCGCCGGGCGGTCAGGCTCAAGACCCGCGTGCCGTTGCTGCCGGCATTGGAGAGGCAGACCCCGTGCTGGGCCAGGAGCTCGGCCATGGTCTGGATGTCGGCGAGCTCGGGAACATTGGCGAGTGCCAGGGTCTCGTCGGTCAACAAGCTGGCGGCCATCAAGGGGAGGGCTGCGTTTTTCGCACCACCGATCGCAATCGAGCCCACGAGCGGATGACCACCCTTGATACGAATCTGCTGCATAGAAGCCTCTAGTGCGATCGATTCGCGAACATACCACATCCTGTAGGGCGATTCGACGACTAAGGGGCGGTTTTTGTGACTAAATTGGCGGCGGCGCGGCGAACAGGACGAAGTCGTAGACCGTGCCGGCGAACGCGCGCTGATAGGAGCGGCTCAAGCGCCAGCCGGTGCGCTCGTAGAAGGTGCGCGCGCCCTCATTGGCGGCAAAGCACTCCAACGTAGCCGCTCCGTCCGTCTCGGCCCGGCGCAGCAAGGCCAGGCCGACGCCGCTCCCCTGGTCCTTCGGGTCGACGAACAGCATCTCGACGTGACGATCGCGCAAGAGCGAGAAGCCGGCGATGCGGCGGCCGATGAGGGCCACCGTCACTGCCGGCCAGTCGCGGCCGAATTTCCGGCGGAAGAAGTCCATGGATCTGGTGGCCAGGCCCGCCGGCGCCATGATCGGGGCGAACGCCGCATGGAACGAGGCATAGGCCACCAGCGAGAGCGCTTCCGTGTCGCCCGCACGGGCCGGACGCAGCCGAACCGGACGGGTTGCGCCCGCCATCAAGGGGCGCCGCGCAGCCTGGGATCGAGGCTGTCGCGGAGCGCGTCGCCCAGGAGATTGAAGCCGAAGGAGGCGAGCAGGATGGCGAACCCGGAGAAGACTGAAGTCCAGGGAGAGAGCAGGAGGAAGCTGCGGCCCTCCGACAGCATGAGGCCGAGGGACGGCGTGGGCGGCTGGGTCCCGATGCCGAGGAAGGAGAGCGAGGCCTCGACCAGGATCGCCGTCGACAAGGACAGGCTCGCCTGCACCAGGATGACGCTGGCGAGATTGGGCACGATGTGGACCAAGAGGATGCGCCCGTCACCGGCACCCAAGGAGCGGGCCGCCAAGACGAACTCGCTCTCGGCGATGACCAGGGCGGGCCCGCGCAAGAGGCGGGCAAATGTCGGCACATAGACGATGCCGATGGCGATCGCCGTGGTCCAGGCCTGGGGGCCCAGGATGGAGATGATGCCGATGGCGAGCAGAATGATCGGAAAGGCGAAGATGAGGTCCATGATCCGCATGATCACCCGCTCGGTCCAGCCGCGGTAATAGGCCGCGATCACGCCGAGGCTGCCGCCCAGCCCCAGCGCCAGCACCACCGAGCCAAGCGAGATCAGGAACGAGGCGCGATAGCCCCAGAGGATGCGCGAGAGCGTGTCGCGGCCGAACTGATCGGTGCCGAGCCAGAAACTGAGGCTCGGACCCTGCAGGCGGTCGAGCACGCTCTGTGCCGTTGGATCATAGGGGGCGATCAGCGGCGCCAGGAAAGCGAGAGCCACCTGGGCCGCCACCAGAACCCCACCGATCAGCAGCAGAGGGTGCTCGGGCAGAAACTTCGGCCGGGGGCGCGGGGCGGCGGTGGCGAAGGATGCGGTCATGATCCCTGCACCCTCATTCTCCCTGCACGCGGGGATCGATCGCCGCATAGAGGAGGTCGACCAGGAAGTTGATGACGACGAAGCCCGAGGTCACCAAGAGGATCGCCGCCTGGATCAGGGGATAGTTGCGCTCGGCGATGGCGCCGATGATGAGGCGGCCCAAGCCCGGCAGAGCAAAGACCTGCTCGACCACGATGGTGCCGCCGAAGAGATAGCCGGCGATGATGCCGACCGCGGTCACGAACGGGATGAGGGCGTTGCGCAAGGCGTGGCGGAAGACCACGCCCGCCTCGCTGACACCCTTGCCGCGAGCGGTGCGCACATAGTCCTGGCCGAGGGCATCCAGCATGGCCGTGCGCAAGATCCGGCTCAAGGCCGCGAGGATCGGCAGCGAGAGGGCAATGGTCGGCAGCAGCAGCCGTGACAGATTGCCCACGGGGTCGTCGCGGAAGGGGACATAGCCCACCGCCTGGAAGTTTGGAGCCAGATTGTAGAAGACGTAGATGAGGACGATGCCGAGCCAGAACGACGGCACGGTGATGCCGGCGATGGTGACGAGACGGATCGCATAGTCCCCGGCCGAGCGCCGGACATAGGCCATGAGGCAACCCGCCGGGATTGCCAGCACGACGGCCAACGTGAGCGAGGTTGCCATCAGCTCCGCGGTGACGCCGATGCGGGCGATGATCTCCTCGGCGACCGGCGCCCCCGTCCACACGCTGCGGCCGAGATCGCCCTGGAGCACGCCCGCCAGCCAGAGGAAATACTGCTCCAGGATCGGTCGGTCGATGCCGAGCCGGTGATAGAGGGCGGCCAGGCGCTCGGGCGTGATCTCGGTGTTGGCGCCCAGCATGATCTGCACGGCGTCGCCCGGAATGAGCCGGATCATCAGGAAGACGATGATCGAAACCCCGAACAGCACCGTCAGAAGATCGATGAGGCGGGCGAGGATTAATCGACGCATAGCAAGTCACTCGCGCCGGGCGCAGACAAGACCCTCACCCGCCTCGCTAAGCTCGGCACCCTCTCCCGCGGTGCGGGAGAGGGTTGCAGAGTGACGCACTAAGCCCCTCTCCCGCACCGCGGGAGAGGGAGGGGCCCACGCGATCGCGTGGGAGGGTGAGGGCTCTGCAGCGCCTTACTTGTCGAGCGAGGTTTCGCGGAGGTAACGGGTGGAGCGGGTGGCGATCAGCTCGTAGCCTTTGACGTTGCTGCGCACCGCGGTGAACAGCGTGCCATAGGCCACATGCGAGATCGGACCCTGGCAGGCGAGCACCTGCTGCGCCTCGGTGTAGATCTTCTGGCGCTGTGCCTTGTCGGTGGTGCGCCGTCCATCGTCCAAGAGCTTGTCCAAGCCGGCGTTCGAATATTTGAACACGTTGGTCGAACCGCCGGTGCGGAAGGTGCGATTGAGATAGTCGTCGGGATCGACATTGCCGCCATTTGTGGAGGCGAAGGCCTCGAAGGCGGAATTGCGCCAATCCTGGATGAACTTGCCCTGCTCCTGCACGTTGAGGCTGGCCTTGAAGCCGGCCTGGTTGAGCTCGGCCTGCACCACCTGGGCCACGTCCTTGACCACCTGGATCGAGCCCAAGACGTTGATGGTGACCGCGAGCTCGCCGGCGATTCCGGCGTCCTTGAGGAGCGCCTTCGCCTTCGCCGCATCGGGCTTGTAGCAGGAGAACTTGTCGACCGGTGTCGCCCAGTCGGTCAAGGCCGGGGACAACGGGCCGCCCGCGACACCTTGGCCGAAATAGGCCGCCTGCACCACCTTGCCGCGATCGATCGCGACGTTGACCGCTTCGCGCACCTTGGCATTGTCGAAGGGCGGCTTCGAGACGTTGAGGCCGATCAGCGTGTAGGCGAGATCCTGGGCCTGGATCAGCCGCACATTGGCATTGCCCTTGAGCGTGAGCGCGGTCTGGGCATCGAGGGTCGGGATCATGTGATAGGTGCCGCTGGCGATGCCGACCTGCCTGGTGGAAGCCTCGGGCACGATGTTGATCTTGAGCGCCGCCAGCTTCGGCAAGCCCTTCTCCCAGTATTGATCGTGCTTGGCGAGGCGGAGATAGGTGTCGGGGACCCATTCGACCAGCTTGAACGGTCCGGTGCCGACGGCGGTCCGGGCGAGATCGCCATGCGTCGCGGGAAGGATGGCCAGGCCCGAGAGCTGCGCCAGGAACGGGGCCGAAGGCTCAGTGAGCTTGATGACGAAGCCCGATGCGTCCGCAGCACTGGAGGCGATCATGTTGAAGCGGCTGGCGATCGGCGAGCCCGTGGCCTTGTCCAGGACCCGGTCGATCGAGGCGGTCACGTCCTTCGCGGTCATGGTCTGGCCGTCATGGAAAATGACGCCCGCGCGCAGCTTGAAGGTGTAGGTGAGCTGGTCCGGGCTCACCGACCAGGACTCGGCGAGCGAGGGGACGACCCGGAGGTCCTTGTCGATCGCGGTCAGACCCTCATAGAGGTTGCCGTTGACGAGGATGGTCGCAAACGCGGTCGCCACATGCGGGTCGAGCCCGCTGGGCGAGGCATCGGTTGCGATCTCCAAGGTCTGGGCCGAGGCCCCGAGCGGCGCCGCCGCCAATGCAATCGCCAAGACCGCCTTGCGTAAGCTCACCCGCATCCGACTCTCCCTGGTTCTTTCCGCCGGCCCGCTGGATTTCCCATGCTCCGGGCGGCCGATCGCCGGATATCATACCGTTGCCGGCGGGGCGTCAATCGGGCATTGATCAGCCGAGGACGCGCCCAAGGGCGCCCAGGGGAAACGAGATGGCCAACCGCATTCTAACCGCAATCGGGCTCATGAGCGGCACCTCGATGGACGGCATCGACGTCGCCATCATCGAGACCGACGGCGAGCACATCGCCAGCCGCGGCAAATGGGCGACATATCCCTATAAAACCGCGCTCCGGCATGCTCTGGGCGAGGTGGTGGCCGACCCCAAGCGGGCGGAAACCGACCCGCTCAAGACCCTGGAGGCCGAGCTCACCCGCGCCAATGGCGATGCGCTCGAAGCCTTCCTCGCGGCGAACGCGATCCCGGCGCGTAGGGTGGACGTGGTGGGCTATCACGGCCAGACCGTGCTGCACCGCCCGGAGCGGCACTGGACCAGGCAATTGGGCGACGGCGCGGCCTTATCCGAGCGCCTCGGCATTGCGGTCGTCAACGACTTCCGCTCCGCCGACCTCGCCGCCGGCGGCGAAGGGGCACCCCTGGCGCCGCTCTACCACAAAGCGCTCGCCGCCGATCTGCCGCAGCCCCTGGCCGTGCTCAATCTGGGTGGGGTCGGCAACGTGACCTTTCTCGACGGCGAGACGGTGATCGCCTTCGACACCGGCCCCGCCAACGCCATGATCGATGATTGGGCCGAGCGCCACACCGGAACGGCGTGCGACGTCGACGGCAAGCTTGCCGCCGCCGGAACCATCGACGAGGCGGTCCTCGCCCGCCTCATGGCCAATCCTTATTTCGAGCGGAAGCCGCCGAAATCCCTCGACCGCAACGATTTCTCGGCCGAGCCGGTCAAGGGCCTGACGAAAGCGGACGGGGCCGCCACCTTGACCGCCTTCACCGCCGCTTCCGTCACCCGGGCCCGGGCGCTGTTGCCGGCCCCGCCCCGGCGCTTTCTGGTGACCGGCGGGGGCCGGCATAATCCCGTCCTCATGGCGATGCTGCGCCAACGCCTGGGCGTGCCGGTCGAACCGGTGGAGGCTGCCGGCTGGCAGGGCGACGGGCTCGAGGCCCAGGCCTTCGCCTTCCTCGCCGTGCGCTCGCTCTACCATCTGCCCTTGAGCGTTCCCGGCACCACCGGCGTGCCCAAGCCGATCTCCGGCGGTCGCCTGCACCGGCCGAGCAAGAACGCGGCATGAGCCTCGCCGGCGCCCTCGAGTCCGCCTTCGAGCCCGCTTCTGCCGCCGTCGCCGCTGGTTCCATTCCCGGAGCGGTGCTCGGCGTCTTCACCGAGCACGGCAAATCGGCGGTGCGCTGGGCCGGCCACGCCATGCTGACGCCCGAGCGCCAGAGCATGAGCCGCGCCACCATCTTCGACCTCGCCAGCCTGACCAAGGTCATCGTCACCCTGACCGAGATCATGCGCCTGGTGGAGGCCGGCAAGCTCGACCTCGACGATCCCTTGTCGCTGGCGCTCCCCGATCTCCACCAATACGTGCCGGCGGCACCGGTGCGTGGGCTCACCATCCGCCAGTGCCTCACCCACCAGGCCGGGCTCCCCGCGGTCGAGCCGATCTATACCTGGGGCAGCGATGCGGCGACCTTGAAGACCCTGGTGCTGCAGCACGACTGGCCCTTGGGCGAGCACGTCTACTCGGATATCGGCTTCATCCTCCTGGGCCTGGTGATCGAGCGCTTCACCGAGAAGCCGCTCGCCTCCCTCACCCTCTCCAAGGGTCTCACCTTCGCGCCTGATCCGAAGCAGACCGCGGCCACCGAGAACTGCCAGTGGCGCGGCCGGGTGATGCGCGGAGAGGTGCATGACGAGAACGCCTATGCCTTGGGCGGTGTGGCCGGCCATTCCGGGCTCTTCGGCACCATCGACGGCGTGCTCGGCTTTGCCCATGCGCTCACCTCCGGCAAGGTGCTGACGCAGGCAAGCCTGGATGAGATGCTCCGGCCGCAATCGCCGACCAGGGGCCTCGCCTGGCAGCGCCGCCATGCCGGCTGGTCCGGCGGTGGGCTCTGCTCGGCCGCGACCTTGGGCCATACCGGCTTCACCGGCACCGGGCTCTGGATCGATTTCGAGCGCGGCTACGCCTGGGCCTTGTTGACCAACCGGGTGCATCCGAGCCGGCATGTGGAGACCGGCATCCAATCGCTCCGCCGCGCCGTCGGCAACCGCCTGGCGGCGGCGTGGCCGTTCTCGGAGCGTTGAGACGAGTGCCCCCACCCCGACCCTCCCCCATGCGTCAGCGTGAGGGAGGGTCGGGGTGGAGGCATTCGGCCTCAGCCCAACGCCTCCAGCGCCTTGCGTAAATTTCCCTCGGCGCGGGCGAGCGCCGTGTCGGCGGCCTTGGGCGAGAGGCCCTTCAGCACCAGCACGGCGGGCTTCACCCTTCCCTTGCAGCGCTTGAGCGCTTCGCGTGCGTCCGCCTCGGTGGCGCCGGTGATGGTGACGAGCATGCGTTCGGCCCGATGCACGAGCTTGGCGTTGGTCGCGCGCAGATCGACCATGTGGCCGTCATAGACCCGCCCCAAACGGATCATGACGAGGGAAGAATAGAGATTGAGCGCCGCCTTCTGGGCGGTACCCGCCTGCATGCGCGTCGAGCCCGCGATCACTTCCGCTCCGGTCTCGAGCAGCACGGGATAGTCGGCGGTGGTCAGCAGCGGCGTATCCGGGTTGTTGGCAAATCCGATGGTGAGCGCTCCGGCCTTGCGGCTGTGCTCCACGGCCGCCACGGTGAAGGGCGTCGTGCCGCTCGCCGCCAGCGCCAGCACGATGTCGTCGGGTAGGATGGCGAGACGCGTCACCTCCTGGGCCGCGGCGTAGCGATCATCCTCCGCCCCTTCGACGGAGCGCAGAAGCGCCGGTTCGCCACCGGCGAGCATGAAGCCGAGGTGATCCCACAGCCAATCGAAGGTGGGCGTCAGCTCCACACCGTCCTGCACGCCGATCCGACCGGAGGTGCCGGCCCCGGCATAGATGAGCCGCCCGCCTCGCTTGAGCCGCGGCAGGCTCGCCTCGGCGGCGGCTTCGATCGCCGGCAGAGCCCGCTCGACCGCCTGGATGGCGTTGCGTTGGCCCGCGACGAGCGCCGCGAGAATCTCGCGCGGCGGCCGGACGTCCAGCCCGCGACTGATGTCGCTGGTGCTTTCGGTGCTCATCGGCTGGGGTGGTGGCTTCGTCATTCTCGGCTGCATGTTAGTATCGCCGGCGCCATGCCACCACCGTCTCAATCGACCGACACGACGGCGCTCGCTGCATCCCGCGTGTTCACCGGAGAGGCGATGCTGGATGATCATGCGGTCATCGTCGCCGGCGGGCGCATCGAGCGGGTCGTACCGGCGAGCCGCATTCCCCGGGGGGTGAAGCGCCGGGACCTCGGCGGGCTGTTGGCGCCGGGCTTTATCGATGCCCAGGTGAATGGCGGCGGCGGCGTGCTCTTCAACGACGACCCCAGCGTCGCCGCCATCCGCAAGATCGGCGCCGCGCATCGACGCTTCGGCACCACCGGCTTCCTGCCGACCTTGATCACCGACCATCCCGAGACGATGGAGCTGGCGCTGGATGCCGTGCGCCAGGGCCTGGCGGAAAGCGTGCCGGGCCTCCTCGGCGTCCACATCGAAGGCCCGTTCCTCGCGGCCGAGCGCCGCGGCGTCCATGCCCTCGACCGGCTGCGGCAGCCGAGCCTGGCGGATTTGGCTCTGCTGACCCAGGCAAGGGCCGGCACCGTCCTGGTGACGGTGGCACCCGAACGCATGCCGCCGGGCAGCATCGAGCGCCTGGTCGCCGCCGGTGTGCGCGTGGCATCCGGCCACACCGCCGCCAGCTACGAGGAAACCATGGCGGGCCTCGCCCGCGGCATCACCGGCTTCACGCACCTCTTCAATGCGATGTCGCCGATGACCAGCCGCGAGCCGGGGGCGGTCGGCGCGGCACTCGCCGATGCAGAGTCCTGGTGCGGGATCATCCTCGACGGGTTCCACGTGCATCTGGCGTGCCTCCGCGTGGCGCTGGCGGCAAAGCCCCTGGGCAAAGTCTTTCTGGTGACCGACGCCATGCCGCCGGTCGGCACGGATGCCAAGAGCTTCCGCCTCTATGGCGAGACCATCACGGTCATGGGCGGGCGCTGTCTGACCGATTCCGGCGTGCTGGCTGGCTCTGCCCTCGACATGGCAGCGGCACTCCGCAACGCCGTCGCCCTGCTCGGCCTCGGGCTCGATGAAGTCTTGCGCATGGCATCGGCCTATCCCGCGGATTTCCTCGGCATCGCCGATCGCATGGGCCGGCTCAAGCCGGGAATGCGGGCCGATCTCGTGCTCCTCGACGACGGGCTTGCGGTCAAGGAGACCTGGATCGCCGGACGTGCCCCTGTAGATAGCAAGACCGTGGCGGACTAGACTGAGGTCGAGGGAAGGGTCGGGGAGCATGGCCATCTTCGGCCGGGGAGGGATGATGCCGTCGAGGCTCGGAGCTCTCGCCGCTCTCGTGACGGCCCTGCTGACGCTGTCCGGCGCTGTCTTCGCCGGGGATCGCCCGGTCCATGTGCTGACGGTCAGGGGCGCCATCGGCGTCGCCACCGCGCTCTACATCGAGCGCGGCATCCGCCAAGCCGAAGCCGAGGACTCGGCGCTTGCCGTGATCGCCCTCGACACGCCGGGCGGCCTCGTCACCTCGACCCGCGCCATCATTCAGACCATCCTCGAGGCGAAGGTGCCGGTCGCGGTCTATGTCTCGCCCGCGGGCGCGCAGGCGGCCAGCGCCGGCACCTATATCCTCTATGCGAGCCATGTGGCCGCGATGGCCCCCGGCAGCAATATGGGGGCGGCAACCCCGGTCAGCCTCGGCATGCCCGGGCTTCCCGGCAGCACCGAGCCGGAGAAGAAGTCCGATCCCTCCGATCCGAATGCCAGCAAGGACAAGCCGGCCGCCTCCGGCAGCACCATGGAGCGGAAGATCCTCAACGATGCGACCGCCTATATGCGCAGCCTCGCCCAGCTCCGCCATCGCAATGCCGATTGGGCCGAGAAGGCGGTGCGCGAGGCGGCGACCTTGACCGCCGAGGAGGCGAAGAAGGAGCAGGTGATCGAGGTGATCGCCCGCGATCTCGACGACCTCCTGACCCAGATCGACGGCCGCAAGGTGACGGTCGGCAACCGCGAGGTGACGCTCTCAACCAAGGGGGCTTCGATCAAGAGCCTCGATGCGGATTGGCGCGAGAAGCTGATCCAGGTGCTGACCGATCCCAACATCGCCTACATCCTGATGCTGGGCGGCATCTACGGGATCATCTTCGAGTTCTGGAGCCCCGGCTTCGTGCTGCCGGGGATCATCGGCGGCATCTGCTTGCTCCTCGGCCTGACCGCGCTCGCCGTGCTGCCGGTCAACTATGGGGGGCTGGCCTTGATGCTGCTCGGCATCGCTCTCATGGTGGCCGAAGCCTTCACGCCCAATGTGATGGCGCTCGGCATCGGCGGGCTCGTCTCCTTCGTCGCCGGCTCGATCTTCCTCTACGATTCCGCCGGCAACGGCTTCGCCGTCCACGTGTCCTGGCCGCTGATCCTGGGTGCGGCGGCGGCGAGCCTCGTCTTCTTCCTCACCGTGCTCGGCATTGCCATGCGCGCGCGCCGCCGGCGGGTGGTGAGCGGCCGCGAAGAGATGATCGGCAGCCGCGGGACGGTGGTGGCCTGGGAGGGCGGCGAAGGCCGGGTCAAGACCCATGGCGAGGTCTGGCGGGCGCGCGGGGCGGCCACGCTCGATCCCGGCACCGATATCAGGGTCGTCGGCATCGACGGGCTCACCCTCGTGGTCGAGCCGGCAGCGAGCGCCTAATGAATGAACACATCATAGCCGCGCACGCGATCGGCTAGCCAGGCTTCCAGGGAGGAAACCATGTTCTCCGATGTCACCAGCATCGCCGTCCTGGTGCTGCCGATGGCGTTTCTGATGTTCGTGTTCTACTCCTCGCTCAAGATCCTGAGGGAGTATGAGCGCGGCGTCGTCTTCACCCTCGGCCGTTTCTGGGCAGTGAAGGGCCCCGGCCTCATCGTGCTGGTGCCGTTCGCCCAGCAGATGGTCAGGGTCGATCTCAGGACCCGCGTGCTCGACGTGCCCTCGCAAGACGTGATCAGCCGGGACAACATCTCGGTCAAGGTCAACGCCGTCATCTATTTCCGCGTCATCGACCCGGAGAAGGCGATCATTCAAGTCGAGTTTTTCGAGATGGCGACGAGCCAGCTCGCGCAGACCACACTCCGCTCGGTCCTGGGCCAGCACGATCTCGATGAGATGCTGGCGCAGCGCGACAAATTGAACGATCACATCAGGCGGATTCTGGACGAGCAGACCGAGGCCTGGGGCATCAAGGTCTCGAATGTCGAGCTGAAGCACATCGACCTGGCCGAGAACATGATCCGCGCCATCGCCAAGCAGGCCGAGGCGGAGCGCATAAGGCGCGCCAAGGTGATCGACGCCGAAGGCGAGCTGCAGGCGGCGCAAAAGCTCCTGGAGGCCGCCACCATCCTCGCCGGCAAACCCCAGGCGATGCAGCTCCGCTATCTAGCCGCCATGCAGAACATCGCCGGCGAGAAGGCCTCCACCATCATCTTCCCGGTGCCGGTCGACTGGCTCTCCCACATGAAGCCCGGCGGTCCTTCTGGCTGAGAGCTCGCTCCTCACCCGTTCGCTCCGCTCGCGACCTCTCCCCACGGGAGAGGTGACGAAAGGGAATCCCTCTTACCCCCTCTCCCATGGGGAGAGGGACGGGGTGAGGGGCGGGCAAGCCGAAATGCTACAGCAGCGCGCCGCGCGCCGTGATCGGCCAGAGGGCTTCGACGCGGCCTTCGCGCACGCCCACATACCAATCGTAGAAATTGACCGTCGGATCGCAATGGCCGGGCACCAGCATGAGCTTGTCGCCCAATGCCGGCGTGCGGTTGGGGTTCTTGTAGACGAAGCTGCAATGCTCGTCGCCGCCGCGGACATATTCGACATCGTCCTCGCCCCAGAGCCGGGGTGGGCCGGCATCGAGGCTGACCGCCTTGACGCCGGCATCGAAGACCGCGCGGTTCGGCTGCGGGCGGCTCATCACCGTTGAATAGACGAAGAGGCTCTGGCGGTAGTCGCTGACGGGATTGTCCTGGGCATCCCGGTTCTTTCCGTAGGCCACATCCATGAACAGGTATGAGCCGACCTGCAGCTCGTTGTAGACGCCGCTCTCGCCTTCCCACTCATAGGTGCCGGTGCCGGCGCCGCCGATATAGGTGCAAGCGAGCTTGCTCGCCGCCAAGGCGGCCTGGGTCGCCTTCGCCTTCTCGATGCCCGCCAGCGCGGCTGCCCGGCGCTCGCCATGATCCTCGATGTGCTGGGCGCGGCCGAAATAGGCCTGCAGGCCTTCGAAGCGCAAGCCCGGCGAGCGGGCGATGCGCTGCGCCAGGTCGACGGCCGGCTGCCCCGGCTCGACGCCGCAGCGATTGCCGCCGGTGTTGATCTCGACCCTGACGCCGAGCTCGGTCTTGTATTTGACCGCAGCCGCACTGGCGGCGGCGATCTGGTCGGGATGGTCGACGCAAAGCGACATCCTGGCCTGGCGCGCCAGTGCCGCCAGATGCTCGAGCTTGCGGGTGCCGACGATTTCGTTCGAGACATAGACGTCGCTGACGCCGCCCATGACCATGGCCTCGGCCTCGCTCACCTTCTGGGTGCAGACGCCGATGGCGCCGCGCGCCACCTGGCGCATGGCGATGACCGCGCATTTGTGCGTCTTGGCATGCGGGCGCAGAAAGATCCCGGCGCGCTCGCCGAAGGCAGCCATGGCCTCGAGATTGGCTTCGAACACCTCGAGATCGACGATGAGCGCCGGCGTATCGACATGCTCGAGCGGCATGCCGATCTCGGCAGGAGGACGGGTGACCAAGTTACGGCTCCTAGGATCTCGATCAGAACGGGGCCCCGATGGCGACGTCGTCGAGCGGCCAGATGGGGCGGCGGATGCGAGTATAGGGGATTTTGCGGGCGTCGCTCGGATAAGGCCCGCCGGAATCGACGTAGAGGATCTCCGCCGCGATCCGGGCGAAGGCATCGTAGAAATGGTTCGACGACTTGACCACCACGATCTTCTTGGTCTTGGGCTCGATGCCGAGATTGGTGAAGAGCGAGGGATCGAAGGTCTGCGCCCGATTCGTCTTCAAGACCACCTCGATGCCGGCCACCCGGATCGCCGCCGCATCGCCCAAGGGCACGATGCTGCCGCGGAAGGTCTGGTGCGCATTGGGCACGATTTTGGTCACCAGCACCTCGGCATCGATCGGCTCTCCGGTGCCGGCCTGCGCCTTGGAGCCGAAGCGAAGCTGAAGCCTGGCCCCCGCGCCGGCGGCCATGCAGAAGCGGGTGGCGACCGGGTCCCAGATGGCACCCAGCGCGGCATTGCCGATGCCGCGCTCCAGCAAGCGGCGGAGGACCACCGTCGAGTCGCCGGCGACACCGCCGCCGGGACTATCCCAGCGATCGGCCAGCACCACCGGCCCCTGTGCATGCGCGAGCGCGCGGTCGATGGCGACGTCGGGTTTGAGATGCTCGGGCCAGCCCAATTCCCGCATCTCGATGAGCTCGCGGCCGAGCGATTCCGCAAGCCGCGCGCCCGCCTCTTTGCGATCGTCCGTCACCACGATCACCTTGGTGCCGACCTCGGCCACGTCGGCGGCGGTGAAGCCATGGCCGATGGAGATCGACAGCACGCCGTCCTTGCCCTCGAGCCGCATGAGGCGATCGACGAAGCTGCGGCCGGGCTCGCGGCTGGTCATGTAGCCGCCGATGATGCGGCAGTCATAGACCGACATGACCGGCTTGATTGTGCCCTTGGCGGCGCGGAGGCAGAGATCGACCAGCTCGGCGGCGCGCAGGGCGAAGTCGATATGGGGAAACTCCTTGAAGGCTATGAGCACGTCCGCACCCTCGGTCATCGCATGGGTGATGTGGCAATGCATGTCGAGCTCGGCACCGATGATCGCCTCGGGGCCAACGAGATGGCGCACGCGCTGAATGAGATCGCCTTCGCAGTCGTCATAGCCATGGGCGACCATGGCGCCATGCAGGCCCAGAAACACGCCGTCGACCGGCAGTGCGGCCTCGAGCTGGCCTAGGATCTCGTCGCGAAGCTGCTCGTAGACCTCACGGTTGACGGTGCCGGCGGGATCGGCCCAGGTCGCGGTCCCTTCGACGAGCGTCCAACCCTCTTCCCTTGCGCGCCCGCGCGCCGCCACCAAGGGTGCGGTGCACAAGGTCGGCGTATCCGGGTGCGTTCCCGGCGGCGCGTAGAGGCCCTCCTTGAAGGCCTCGAGATCGGTCGGGATCGGTGAGAAGGTGTTGGTCTCGGTGGCGAGTGCCGCAGCGAAGAACTTCATGGGTCAAGCTTATCGCTTCTCGATGTTCCACAGCACGAGGGCCGGCGAGGCGATGAGCCCGACGACGTTGCTGCGATAGGCGGTCGGCATGGTGTATTGGCCGACCACGACATAGGAGCCGATCTCGATCAAGCGAAGCTGCAGCCGCTCCACGATGTCGCGACGCTTCTTCTCGTCGGCCTCGAACGGCCAAGCCAGGCGCAGGCGCTCAGCCTCGCTGTCGCAGGGCCAGCCGAACCAGGCTTTCTCGCAGCCGGCGCCGACGGGATTGTTGGCGAGCGGGCTCGCCGCCGAGACGCCGTCGGTGCGGGTATGGAAGATGCTCCAGCCGCCGGAGCTGACCGGATTCTTCGATGCGCGCCTGGTGGTCAAGGTCGCCCAGTCCATCGCTTCCAGGCGCACGTTGACGCCGATCTTCCTGAGATTTTCCGCCGTCACCAGCGCCGCCGGACCGCTCGGGTGGTCGGTCGGATAGAGCACCACCACCGGCTCGCCCTTGTAGCCCGCCTCTTCGAAGAGCTGCTTCGCCTTGGCAAGATCCGGCTTGTCGAAGATCTCCGCACCGGCGGAGGTGGCCGTCGGCGTACCGCACATGAAGAGCGAGTCGCAGCTCCGCCAATATTCCGGGCTGCCGGCCATGACCCGCATGTATTCGCTCTGCTGGACGAGGTAATAGAGTGCCTGCCGCGCCTTCGGATTGTCGAAAGGCGGCTGCAGATGGTTCGGGCGCAGCACCACCTGCATGCCCAAGGGGTCGGCAACCGCGATCTTGACGTTGGCGTTGCCCTGGAACAGCGGCAGCAGATCCGGGGTCGGCGCCTCGATCATGTCGACCTCGCCCGAATTGAGCGCGGCGACCGCGGTTGCCGGATCGGGAAGGTAGACCCACTCGACCCGCTCCAGCTTCACCAGCTTGGCGCCGGCGGTGAGCACCGTCGGTTCGGCGCGGGGTGCATAGTCCTTGAACCGCGTATAGACGGCGAGATTGCCCGGCCGCCACTCCGGCCGCTCGAAGCGATACGGTCCCGAGCCCGTGGTGTCGTCGATCTGCTGGAAGGCATCGGTCCTCGCCACCCGCTCGGGCATGATGAAGGCGGGAGCGCCGATGCGCCCCAGCGAGCTTTCGACGAAGCCATAGGGCTGCTTCAGTTTCACCGTGAGCGTGCGCACGTCGATCGCCTTGATCTCGGCCAAGACCGAGGCGAGCGCCTGCCCCTCCGCGTCCCGCTTCATCCAGCGGCTGACCGAGGCCGCCGCATCGGCGGCAGTCACGCTCACGCCATCGTGAAACTTGAGGCCGGATCTCAGGGTAAGGGTGTAGGTCAGACCGTCGGCGCTGACCGTCTCCTCGCCGACCATTTGCGGGCGCGGAGCGAAGCCCTCGTCCACGCCGAACAGCGCGTCGTAGACCATATAGGCGTGGTTGCGGGTGATGATCGCCGTGGTCCAAACCGGATCGATGTTGCGGAGATCGGCATGGGGTACCAGCTTCAAGGTCTTGGAGGTCGCGCCCGCCGGCGTCTGCGCCAAGGCCGGCAGCGAGATCAGCGAGAGCGCCGAGAGCGCAATGAGGCAAGGCTTCCAGGCCATGGTGGGGGCTCCTTCGACCGATCCTCGGGGGCGCGGACGAAGTGTCGCACTCGGGATCGGCTCGGGCAACGGGGGCGCCGTTGTCTAGGAAGCCCCCCTATGCCTATGATCCATCCGCGTACCCACTTCGCCAGAAGTCCGGAGTGGGTACAACTCTGATGGTGCCCATCCGAGCGAACGAGGCGATGCCGGCATCGGCCGGCGTCCATGGGAGAGAAACGATGCGCGTGCGCAACTTCTTCACTGGCCGGTCCCCCGTCTATGCCGAGGGCGGCGTCGCCGCCACCGCGCATCCCCAGGCGAGCCTGATCGCGCTCGACGTGCTGCGCTCGGGCGGCAATGCCGTCGATGCGGCGATCGCCGCCATCGCGGCACTCTGCGTCATCGAGCCGGCCTCGACCGGGATCGGCGGCGATTGCTTCGTCCTCTACTCGCCGAAAGCCGGCTTGCCGATCGGCCTCAACGGCTCGGGCCGCGCGCCGGCCAAAGCCACCCTGGAGTGGTACCAGAAGCAGGGCATCAAGCAGATCGCGGTGCAGACACCCCATGCGGTAACCGTGCCCGGCGCCATCGATGCCTGGGCGCGGCTCCACGCCGATCATGGCACCAAGCCCTGGGCCGAGCTGTTGCAGCCGGCGATCAAGGCGGCCGCGGAGGGCTTCATCGTCACCCCCAAGGTCGGCTACGACTGGATCAAGCTCACGCCCAAGCTCGCCGCCGACAAGCATGCGGCAAAGCGTATGCTGAACGGCGGCGTGGCACCCAAGATCGGCTCCAAGCACCGCCAGCCGGAGCTGGCCGAGACCTTGAAGCTGGTGGCCAAGCACGGCCGCGACGGCTTCTACCGGGGTGTGGTCGCCAAGGACATCGTCGATCGGTTGAACGAGCTGGGCGGGCTGCACAGCCTCGATGACCTGGCCCTGAACCATCCGGACTATGTCGAGCCGATCCACACCAACTATCGCGGCTACGACGTCTATGAGATTCCGCCCAATGGCCAGGGCATCACCGCGCTCATCATGCTGAACGCGCTCCAGGGCTACGAATACGGCTCGGCCCGCTATTCCGAGGCCGATCGCATCCATCTCCTGTCCGAGGTCGCCAAGGCCGCCTATCTGCGCCGCGACACCCTCATCGGCGACCCGGACTTCGTCGAGGTGCCGGTCGAGCGGTTGCTGTCGAGCCAGGAGGCGGGCTCGATCCGCAAGGGCATTCGCCTGGACCGGGCCGGCGATCCGGCGGCGCTCGAAGCCGTCGAACATGCCGACACCACCTATCTCTGCGTCGTCGACAAGGACCGCAACGCCGTCTCCTTCATCAACTCGCTCTTTGCCGGCTTCGGCTCGGGCATCTTGGCGCCGAAGAGCGGCGTCATGCTGCAGAACCGCGGCTGCGGCTTCCGCCTCGAGGAAGGCCACCCGGCCGCGATCGCGCCCAGGAAGCGTCCCTTCCACACCATCATTCCGGGCATGCTGGTGAAGGACGGCCGCGCGGTCATGCCCTTCGGCGTGATGGGCGGGCATTATCAGCCGACCGGCCACACCACGCTTTTGACCAACATGATCGACCACGACATGGATCCGCAATCGGCGCTGGCGGCTCCCAGGAGCTTCGCCTATGAGGGCGAGCTTCGGCTCGAGCAGCCGATCAGCGAGCCCGTCGCCCAGGATCTGGCCAAGCGCGGCCATGACGTCAGGCGGCTGGAGGATCCCGTGGGCGGCGGCCAGGCGATCTGGATCGACCATCAGGCCGGCACGCTCTGCGCCGGCTCCGAGCCGCGCAAAGACGGCTGCGCCATGGGGTATTAGACGCCGCCAGGCAATGGCGCTTGTTCTTCCCCCCACCCTAACCCGCCCCCGCAAGGGGGGCGGGGGGTGGCCGCACGCATGAGAATCCTCGCCGTGCGCGACATCGTCGTGCCGATCCGCTCCGCCATCCGCAACGCCTATATCGATTTCAGCCAGATGACGGCGAGCGTGGTGGCGGTGGTGACCGACCAGACGCGCGACGGCAAGCCGGTCGTCGGCTTCGGCTTCAACTCCAATGGCCGTTACGCGGTGAGCGGGCTCCTGCGCGAGCGTTTCATCCCGCGCCTCATGGCCGCCAAGCCCGACACGCTTCTCGATGCCAACGGGCTCATCGATCCGGTGAAGACGTGGGATCGGATGATGGCGAACGAGAAGCCCGGCGGCCATGGCGAGCGCTCGGTCGCGGTCGGCGTCCTCGACATGGCGCTCTGGGATGCCGTGGCCAAGGCCGCCGGCCTACCGCTGTGGCGGCTCTTGGCCGAGCGCTATCGCGGCGGCAAGGCGGATGCGACCGCCTGGGTCTATGCCGCCGGCGGCTACTATTATCCGGGCAAGGGCACGGACGAGCTGGTGCGCGAGATGAAGAGCTATCTCGAGCGCGGCTACAGCACGGTCAAGATCAAGATCGGCGGCGCCGATTTGGACGAGGACCGGCGGCGCATCGAAGCCGTCATCAAGCTCGTTGGTTCCGGCGACAAGCTCTGCGTCGATGCCAATGGCCGCTTCGAGCTGGACGAGGCCATCCGCTATGCCGACGCTCTCGCCCCATATGGGCTCCGCTGGTACGAGGAGCCGGTCGATCCCTTGGACTATCTGCTGCACGCGACCTTGGCCACCCGCTATCTAGGCCCGCTCGCCACCGGCGAAAACCTGTTCTCCCATCAAGATGCCCGCAACCTTCTCCGCCATGGCGGGCTCAGGCCGGACCGCGACATGCTGCAATTCGATCCCGCCCTCTCCTACGGTCTCGTCGAGTATCTCCGCACGCTCGACGTGCTGGAGGCGAATGGCTGGTCGCCAAGGCGCTGCGTGCCCCATGGCGGCCACCAATTCGCCCTCAACATCGCCGTCGGCTTGGGGCTCGGCGGCAATGAATCCTATCCCGACGTGTTCGCCCCCTTCGGCGGCTTCGCCGACGGCTACGCGGTCGAGGACAGCCGCGTCCGCCTGCCCGATGCGCCCGGGGTCGGTTTCGAGCTCAAGGCCGATCTTTGGGCGGTGATGCGGAAGCTGGCGGAGGGGTGAGCATCAGGGCGTCCCCGCGCCTTGCTCACCGAAGGCTCGCCGGCAAAGACCTTGACGATGCCCTGGTTGGGTAATACTTAGTATTAGCCGGAGGCTGCATGCGCACCACGAAGATCGTCTCTCTATCGCTTCCGCCGGACATGCTCCGTGAAGCCGAGCTCGTCGCCAAGCAAGAAGGGCGGACGAAGAGCGAGCTGTTCCGCGAGGCCTTCCGCCGCTATGTCGAGGAACGAAGGTGGCGCGGACTGCAACACTATGGCGCAAGTCGGGCACGCAAGGCTGGACTGACCGAAGCCGGCGTGGAGCGCACCGTACGGGATTTCCGTCGCGGCCGTTGACGTGCTTCGGATCGTCGCCGACACCAATGTGTATATCTCCGCCCTAAACTTCGCCGGCACCGCCGATGAGGTGCTGGCGCTGGGTCGCACGAGTGTCATCGAGATCTTCATCTCGCGAGCCATCCTGGAGGAGATCGAAGGCGTTCTGCGGCGCAAATTCCGTTGGACAGGCTCGCGCTCCCGCGAAGCGATACAGGCCATCGGCGATTTCGCGGTGATCATCGAGCCAGTCGAGGTTATTGATATCTTGACCGAGGACGAACCTGACAATCGGATCCTCGAATGCGCTCATGCGGCTGGGGCAGCGTTGATCGTAACGGGTGATCGCCATCTCCTCAGGCTTGGATGTTTCCGTGACATTCGGATCACGAGCCTGCGCCAGTTCCTGGACGTCGAAATGAAGTTGCGTCGAACCTGAATCGCCGACGTGTTCACCCTATTCGGCGGCTTCGCCGACTGCTACGCCGTCGAGGACAGCCGCGTCAGCCTGCCCGGTGCGCCCGGCATCCGCTTCGAGCTCAAGGCCGATCTCTGGACAGTGATGAGGAAGCTAGCGTCCTAGAGCCAAGCCACCTTGCCGGTGGCTACGTCGTAGTAGGCCGCGACCACCTTCAGCTGCTTCTTCTTGATGAGCTCGGCCAGCACCGGCGAGGACTCCCGCAGCAGCCGTGCCTGGATCTTGGCATTCGCCTTGCTCACCGCCTCGAGATCGGTGCCGGCCTGATCCACCGCCGGCCGGATGTAGCGGTAGAGCACGCTGATCTGTCCAGGGACGGGCTTTCCCGAGATGGTCGCCTTCACCGCGCCGCAGCTGCTGTGGCCCATGACCACGATCGCCTTGCTACCGAGCACGGCGGCGCCGTATTCCAGGCTGGCGATCAGCTCTGCGGTCGCGATGTTGCCGGCGACGCGGGCAACGAAGAGGCGGCCGATGGTTTGGTCGAAAACGAGCTCGACCGGCACCCGGGAATCGGCGCAGGAGAGCACCGAAGCGAAAGGCGCCTGACCCTCGACGCTCATCTGCTTCAGCAGGGCGAGATCCTCCTCGAACGAGGTCAAGCGATGCTCGGCGAAGCGCTGATTGCCGTCCATCAATTGTTGAAGTGCTGCATCGGGGCTGATGTTGTTCTGCGCCTGCGCGGCACGCGGGAAAAGGCCAATTCCTACGCCGGCGAGTGCGCCCGCCGCGGCACCCGCCAAGCTCGTCCGCAGGAAGTGGCGCCGCGACGGATGGCAATCGGACGCCTGGCGACCGGCAATGACGGCCGCTGCTTCACAGCGCCGATGCGCCCCGCCGGGATGGCACCGGCAGGTATTTGGCGGAAACGCGTCGAAGCTATGTGAAGCAAGCATGTCGGCATGCCTCCTTACAAAATCAGCACAGCGGACGCGATTATAGCGATTGCCGTCCTGGTCGGTAGCATCCAATTTCGGCGCCGGCTCACCTGATCCCGGCGCGCATGAAGCTCTGCACGAATTGCCGCTGGAACAACAGGAAGGCGATGAGCAGCGGTGCCGCGGTGAGCAGCGTGGCTGCGGTGATGATCGACCAGTCGATGCCCTGGTCGACCATGGCGAAGACCGAGAGCCCGACGGTGACCGGCCTGGTGGTGACCGAATTGGTGATGATCAGCGGCCAGAGGAAGTTGTTCCAATGGTAGCTGACCGACACCAAGCCATAGGCGATGTAGACCGGCTTCGCCAAGGGCACATAGACGCGCCATAGGAGCCCGAGGAACGAAGCACCTTCCACCCTTGCCGCTTCGTCCAGCTCCGTCGGCACGGTCTTGAAGGTCTGGCGCAAGAGGAAGATGCCGAAGGCCGACGCCATATAGGGAAGCCCGATGGCGAGCACGGTGTCGACCAGGCCAAGCCAGCGCATGGTGCGGTAGTTCTCGACGATGAGCACGTCCGGCATGATCATGAGCTGCACCAGGACCAGCGCGAACATCACCTCACGGCCGAAGAAGGCGAAGCGGGCGAAGGCATAGGCCGCCAAGGTGCAGAGCACCAGCTGGCCCGCGAGCACGCTGGTCACCAATAGGAAGCTATTGAGGAAGTAGCGCGCGAAGGGTGCCGCCTCCCAGGCGTTGGCGAAATTCTCCAAGGTGAGCGGTGCTGAGAGATCGAAATGGGCGGCGTACTGCCCGGGGTGGAAGGCGGTCCACACGGCATAGACCAGCGGCAATGCCCAGATGAGCGCCAAGAGCCAGGCGCCCAGCGTCTCGAACGCGTGGGCGAGACCGCGCTCCTGAACGATGCCGGTCATCGGTAGTGCACGCGGCGATCGAGGGTGAAGAATTGGCCCAGCGCCAGAACCGCGAGGATGGCGAGCAGCACCACGGTCAGGGCGGCGCCGTAGCCGGTGTCGAGATAGCGGAAGGCGACCTGGTAGATATAGAAGAGCAGGAGCGAGGTCGCGTTGTCGGGGCCGCCCCTCGTCATCACCACGACATGGTCGACCAGGCGGAAGGAGTTGATGACGGCATTAACCAGCACGAACAAGGTCGTCGGCATCAGCAGGGGAAAGGTGACGCGGCGGAAGATGGTGACGCGGTCCGCACCTTCCAGCGCCGCCGCCTCGATGAGGTTGGGCGGGATCTGCTGGAGGGCGGCCAGGTAGAAGATCATGAAGAAGCCCGCTTCCTTCCACACCGTCACCGCCATGAGCGCGCCCAACGCGGTCGAGCGGGTGCCCAGCCAATTGTGCGCCGTGCCGGTCAGCGGCTTCAGGAACTGGTCGAGGAGGCCGTAGTCCGGCGTGTAGAAGAACAGCCAGATATTGGCGACCGCGATCATCGGCAGCACGGTCGGCGTGAAGTAGGACATGCGCAAGGCGCCGCGGCCGGCGATCTTGCCATTGACCCAAAGCGCCATCAGGAGGGCCAAGGCGATCGAGGCCGGGATGGTGCCGAGCGCGAAGATGATGTTGTTGTGGAAGGACTGCCAGAAGATCGGGTCTTCCAGCATATCGGCAAAGTGATCGAGCCCGACGTAGCGCTCCGGCCGATTGCCCCTTGGTGTGGAGTAAAGGCTGTGCACCAAGGTGGCGATCGCCGGATAGTGGGTGAAAGCAGCGAGCAGCACCGCCGCCGGCAAAAGCAACAGCCAGCCATAGATGTGAACGCTGGCGCGGTGCATCATGCGGTCCCGGCTGCCGATACAAACGCCGCCGATGCAAACGCGATTGCCGCAAATGCCCCTCTCCCGCCGCAGGTGGGAGAGGGAGGGGCCCATTGCGCAGCAATGGGAGGGTGAGGGTTGGTGGCTTCGCCACCACGCGCTGAAGCCGCGCGTCCCTCACCCCAACCCTCTCCCGTGACACGGGCGAGGGGGTAGGACCCAATGGTCGTCGGATCCGCCAATGCGTTCAGCGGAACGCCTTCAGGATGCGCTCGGCGTCGCGTTGGGCATCCTTCATGGCTTGCTCGGCGGTCTTGGTGCCGGTCAAGGCCGCCTGCAGATTGTCGCTGAAGAGCTGCATGACCCGCTGATTGTCGTGGGTCGCGAACTCGGCAACGGCATATTGCAGCTGATCGCGGGCGACCGCGGCGGGCGGGAAGCTCGCCACATAGGCCTTCAAGGCCGGCGTGTCCCAGGCCTCCGGCCTGACCGCGACATAGCCCGTGTCGATGCCCCATTGCGCCGCGCGCTCCGGCTGCGTCACCCATTTGATGAAGGTGAGTGCCGCTGCCTGCTGCGCCGGCGTCGACTTCTTGAAGACGTAGAAATTGCCGCCGCCGGTGGGCGAGCCCCGACGCTTCTCGGCCGGCAGCATGCCGACGCCGAAGGGGAAGGAGGCGTTGGTCTTGACGTTTGTCAGATTGCCGGTGGTGGTCCAGATGATCGCCGTCTTGCGCTCGAAGAAATCCTTGGGCGTGGTGCCCCATTCGACGATGCCCGGCGGATGCACCTTGTGCTTCTGCACCAGATCCATCCAGTACTGAAGCGCCCCGATCACCTCCGGCTTGTCGAAATAGGTCTCGGTGCCGGCCGGATTCGCGAGCACGCCGTTGTTCTCGCTGGCAAGCCCTTGGAACAGCCAATAGGTGAAGCCCGATGAGGGGATCTCTAGCCCCCATTGCGTGACGTTGCCGGCGGCATCGCGCTTGGTGAGCTTGGCCGCGTAGTCGGCCAATTCCGCCCAGGTTGCGGGCGCCTTCTCCGGATCGAGGCCGGCGGCCTTGAAGGCGTCCTTGTTCCAGTACATGACGATGGTCGAGCGCTGGAACGGGATGCCCCAGGTCTTGCCGCCGGTCTGGCTGTTCGCCATGAAAGCCGGAAAGAAGCCGTTGATCCACGCCTTGTCCTCGGCCGACTTGGCGATGTCGTCGAACGGCACGATCGCGTCCTCGTCGATGAGGGTGAACATGTCGGTCGAGAGAATGACCGAGAGCTGCGGCGCGTCCCCGCCCTTGATCGCGGTCAAGACCTTGGTGATGGTGTCGGCATAGCTGCCGGAATAGATCGGCTTCACCTTGATGTCGGGATTCGCCTTCTCGAAATCGGCGGCGAGCGCATCGATCAGCTTGGTGATCGGGCCGCCGATCGACACGGGGTAGTAGAACTGCAGCTCGGTCACGGCCTTCGCCGGCAGCGGCGTCAACGCCAGCGCGGCCATGAGCATGGCCTGGCCGAGCGCGTGTTTGAGAAGTCGGCTCATTCAATCCTCTCCTTCTGGTTTCCTCGGGGATCACTCGGCGGCGTAGACCGGCTCCGGCGAGGCCAGCGCCGCGTCCTGGCGGCGGCCGCTGGCACGCTCGAAGACATGCATGGCG
Organism: Pseudomonadota bacterium; assembly: GCA_016195085.1. Taxonomy (NCBI): domain Bacteria; kingdom Pseudomonadati; phylum Pseudomonadota; species Pseudomonadota bacterium. The sequence continues at coordinate 189,970 of JACQAG010000039.1, forward strand.
GCGGCGGGCCAATCGAGCGAGATCGGTTGTCCCGGATGCAGCACCATCGCGCCCGGCGCCCGGATCAGCAGCCGCTCCTCGCCGACTTCGGCGGTCACGATGGAATCGGCGCCGAGATATTCGATCGCAGCGACGCGGGCCGGCAAGCCTATGTCTCCAGCGATGGCGATGTCCTCCGGCCGCAGGCCCAGGGCCAGGCCCTCGCCCTGTCCGGCGAAGAGGCAGGGGCCCGCGCTGCCGCGGATGACCGCCCCGCCGTCGCCATCGGCGAGCGCCACGATGTTCATCGGCGGGGTGCCGATGAAGCGGGCGACGAAGATCGACTCCGGCCTGGTGTAAAGCTCGGCCGGCACGGCATTCTGCTCGATCCGACCCTCGCGCATGAGGATCACCCGATCGGCCATGCTCATCGCCTCGGTCTGATCGTGGGTCACGTAGACCATGGTCATGCCGAGCTTCTGCTGGAGCTGGCGGATCTCGCGGCGCATCTCGCCGCGGAGCTGCGCGTCGAGGTTCGACAGCGGCTCGTCCATGAGGCAGACCGGCGCCTCGGCGATGATCGCCCGGCCGAGGGCGACCCGCTGCTGCTGCCCGCCGGAGATCTCCGAGGGCCGGCGCAGGAGGAGCGAGGAAAGCCCGAGCAGCTCGGCCACCCGCGCCAGCCGCCGGTCCGCCTCGGCCCGCGGCACCTTGCGCACGCGCAAGCCGAAGAGGATGTTCTCCGCCACGCTCAAATGCGGGAACAGGGCGTAGGATTGGAACACCATGGCGATTCGCCGCTTGGCCGGCGGCAGCTGGGTCACGTCGAGCCCGCCGATCCGCACGCTGCCGGCGCTCACGCTCTCCAGTCCGGCAATGAGGCGCAGCGTCGTCGACTTGCCGCAGCCCGACGGCCCCAGCAGCACCAGGAGCTGCCCGGTCTCGGCGGTGAAGCTGACGTTATCCACAGCCCTGGACTCGCCCCAGAGCTTGGAGACGCCGCTGAGCGCTACCGTGTGCACAGACCTTGCTGCCCCAAACCATGACCCGGTCGTTGCCGGGGATTTCGTGCCTTCCCGACTAGCAGGATTGCATGACAGCTCCATGATGCGCAAAGCCCACGCTCATAGGAAAACCAGGGCGCCGGCGGGCCGCTTGGCTTGACGCTGGGCTCGTGCGGCTCTTAGCCTGGCTTTCCAAGAGCCTAGACCTTTCTCCCTGTCCGTAGCTCGGACACCCGCAAGCGTTTCCCTTGAGCTCACATTAGGATCCCTCGGCGATGGCGCTCACCCGCGAAAGCATCCGCGAGGGCTATATCCAGCGCATGGTGGCGGAGTCCGGTGCCGCCATCCAGATGCTGAGCGAGGCCGAACTCCGGCAATCGATCGCCGCCACGCTGGCCCGGCGGCCGGAAGCGGGCGATGTCTGGCTGTTCGGCTATGGCTCGCTCATCTGGAATCCGGCGTTCCATTTCGCCGAGCGCCGGGTGGGCACCATCCACGGCTTCCACCGCCGCTTCTGCCTGTGGACCCATCTCGGGCGCGGCACGCCGGAGCGCCCGGGGCTGACGCTCGGTCTCGACCGCGGCGGCGCCTGCCGCGGCGTCTGCTTCCGCGTCGCCGCCGGCGCGGTCGAGAGCGAGCTCGATATCGTCTGGCGGCGCGAGATGGTGAGCGGCGCCTACGCGCCGCGCTGGATCGAGGTGGCAACCGACGCCGGCAGGCTCGCCGCCATCGCCTTCGTCATCAATCACGCGCATCCGCGCTATGCCGGACTCTTGCCGGAAGCAACGGTGATCGAAACCATCGCCGAGGCTGCCGGCCATCTCGGGCCCTGCGCCGACTATCTCTTGAATACGGTGACGCACCTGGATGCCCTCGGCATCGCCGACCGCCCGATGCGGCGCCTGCGCCAGCGCGTCGTCGAGCGCCTGAAGGCCGCCGGCAAGCCTTGGGAATGCAGCGAGCCCGTGCCCATCCCCGAGATGGCACCGAGCCGGCACCAGAGCGATACCGCCAAGAAGAAACCGGGCCGGTCATAGGAGAACAAAGATGGCAGCGACGCGAAAGACCGCAAAGCAGAAGACCCCAAAGCGGATGAAGGCGGGCGCCGGCTCGGCCAAGATCGAGGTCCTGGTGGCGAACAGCGGCGAGGAGGCCGAGGTCTATCGCGTGACGCCTCAGCGCATCGCCGCCGCGGCCAAGGCGTTCCCGGGATTGCTCAAGCATCTTTCGATCACCTATGCCATGGGCCCGGAGGAGCAGGAGCGCTCGTTCGGCCGGGCGGAGGTCCTGCTCGGCAGCAAATTCGAGACCGGCAATCTGGCGGCACGCGCGCCCAAGCTCAAATGGATCCAGTCGACCAGCGCCGGCGTGGAGAAGCTCGCCCCCAAGGTGCCGCCGGGCGTGATCCTCACCAACGCCAGCGGCGTGCATGGGCCCAAGGGCGGCGAATACGGGATGACCGGCATCCTCATGCTGAATCACCGCGTACCCCACTTCGTCACCGCCCAGAAGCAGGCGAAATGGGATCAAGCCTTCGCCACCACGGTGGTCGGCAAGACCGTGATCATCCTCGGTGTCGGCGCCATCGGCTCGGTGGCGGCAGGGCTGGCGAAGAAGTTCGGCATGCGCGTTTTGGGTGTCAGCCGCAACGGGCGGCCGCACAAATCCGTCGAGCGCATGTATCGCCCGAAGGATCTGCCGAAGATCTTGCCGAAAGCCGACTTCGTCGTGGGCGCCTTGCCCTTGACCGGGGAGACTCGCGGCCTTCTTGGACGCAACGAGCTCGACCTCTTGCCGCGCCATGCCGGCATCGTCAATCTCGGCCGCGCCGCGGTGATCGACTATGAGGCGCTCCGCGACAAGCTGGCAAAGGGCGAGCTCTCCGGGGCGGTCTTGGACGTGTTTCCGGAGGAGCCGCTGCCGGCGAGCTCGCCTTTGTGGTCGACGCCGAACCTCATCATCAGCCCTCATTGCGGCGTCGACGACGCCACCACCTATGTCGCCCGCTGCCTCGACATCTTCTTCGGCAATGTCAGGCGCTATGTGGCGGGGCGCAGCCTCAACAACGTCGTCGACCTCGCCTTGGGCTATTAGGCCGATGCATCTGCGCTCGGCATTCTTCGAGGGCGAGGTGGCGGCGGCCGACCGCGCCCGCTTCGATGGGTTCATCGACGGCGAGGTGCTGCCGCTGCTGCAGCGCTTTCCCAAGCTCCTCAAGGTGCGGATCCTCCGCGGCCGCGAGATCGAGGACAACGGGCCGTCGATCTACCAGGTCTTCGAGATGGCCTATGCCAGCCTGGCCGATCTCAAGGCCGCACTCGCCTCCGACGCGCGGCCCGCGGTTCGCGCCAAGCTCCAGGAGATCATGCCGCTGTTCAAGGGCCGCGTGTTCCACATCAATCAGGAGGTGACCGAGCGGCCTGGGCTGTCCGGCGGCGAGCCGCTCGATCTCATGCTGGCCGCCGCCTCGGTCATCGTCGATGTGGCGCTCGCCCGCGCGCGGGAACTGGCGCTGGCGCCCCTGACCGTGGCCGTGCTCGATGCCGGCGGGCATATGAAAGCGATCAAGCGCGAGGACGGCTCCGGCATCATTCGCGAGAACATCGCCATCGGCAAGGCCTGGGGTGCCCTTGGCATGGGCTTTCCGAGCCGTGCCTTGGCCGAGCGCGCGGCCAAGGGCCCGCAATTCTTTGCCGCCCTCCAGGCGATGTCCGGCGGCCGCGTGGTGCCGGCGGCGGGCGGCGTGCTCGTGCGCAATGGCTCGGGCCGCCTCTTGGGCGCCGTCGGGGTCACCGGCGATACCTCGGACAAGGACGAGGAATGCGCCGTCGCCGGCATCCGCGCGGCAGGCCTCACGGCAGAGACCGGCGCCGCCTGACAAGGAAAATCTGCAAAAAGAAGTCCCTCACCCCGGCCCTCTCCCGCGGGGTGTGGACTTTGGGAGGGGGTGGAAACCACCCCCTCCCCAACCCTCCCCGGGCGGGAGAGGGAGGAAGAGGTCGAGCTGTTAGCCCCTCTCCCGGACCCCGCACGGGTGTCCGTGGAATGAGTCGATTGGTCGCAGGCGCATGCCCGGCAAACCCTGCGATTGCCGGGTACCTTCTGGTTGTCGAGACTCAGA
>JACQAG010000040.1 GCA_016195085.1 Pseudomonadota bacterium
AGCTATGGCGGCGCCATCACGCTGGAAGCCGCGCGCCGGATCGAGGTCTACGCGATCGTGCCTTCGGCGCCGGGAACCGGCGTGTCGCTCATCGATCTCGGCAGCCCGATGACCAGCGCGCAAGGCACCCAGCAGCTGCTGACCGCACTTGCCGAGGGCAAGTTCGAGCGTGCCGTCCCGATCCTGCCCTTCGCCGACGAATATTCGGCCTCCAGCCCCGAGCGCGGGCGCAAGGCGCGCGAGGCGCTGGGCCAGCGCGGCCTGCCCTTCCTGCCGCTCGACGAGGCATCCACCCAGCTCGTCGGGCACAGCGCGTCGGGAACGGCGATGATGTCGTTCGCCTACGGGGCCTGCGTGGTCGCCTTCCTCGATCCGGCCGCGGCACGGCCCGCGCGCCAGAACGCCTGCGGGGACGACGGCCTGCCGCCCTCGCCCGACATCCTGAAGGAGACCGCCGACCTCAAGCCGATGAAGGGCGAAGGCGGCACGTGGTGGCAGAGCTTCCAGGGCGTGTGGGTCGGGGCGTGGAGCGACCCGGTTCTCGTGTCGCTGGCGATCGAGAAGGGTGATGCCGGGCCCGAGCTCGTCTATCTCTACGGCAAGAAAAATTCGGCGGCACTCGACAAGGTCTATCGGGCACCCGCCACGCTCGAAGGGGCGAGCATCGCCGCAAAGCTGCCCCACCAGAACGTGACGCTCACCTTCGACCAGAAGACGCGCCAGATCATCTTCACGTGGCGCAACGCCGAGGGGCGGAGCGGTTCGCTGCGCATGCGCCAGTATCCGTTGCCCGCCAGCTAGCGGAAAAACCGATCAATCAAATCGGTATTAATCGTTTTAACCGTTGACGGCGGCCGGGCAAGCTTCGGGGGTCCCATAACCTTCCCCGGAGCGAAACATGCCCAAGGCCCCCACGATGACGACCAGCGCCGGTGCGCCGGTGTCCGACAACCAGAACAGCCTGACCGCCGGCCCGCGCGGCCCCGTCCTGCTTGCCGACACGCACCTGATCGAGAAGCTCGCCCACCAGAACCGCGAGCGCATTCCCGAGCGCGTCGTCCACGCCAAGGGCTGGGGCGCCTACGGCACCTTCACGGTCACGCACGACGTCACGAAATACACGCGCGCCGCGATCTTCGCCAAGGTCGGCAAGCGGACGCCGCTGCTCACCCGCTTCTCGACCGTCGCGGGCGAACTGGGGGCGGCCGACGCCGAGCGCGACGTGCGCGGCTTCGCGATCAAGTTCTATACCGACGAGGGCAACTGGGACCTCGTCGGCAACAACACGCCGGTCTTCTTCATCCGCGACCCGCTGAAATTCCCCGACTTCATCCGCACGCAGAAGCGCCATCCGCAGACCAATCTGCGCTCGCCCAAGGCGATGTGGGATTTCTGGTCGCTGTCGCCGGAGAGCCTGCACCAGATCACGATCCTGATGTCGGACCGCGGCCTGCCGCAGACGCCCATGCACATGAACGGCTATGGCAGCCACACCTTCAGCTTCTGGAACGCCAAGAACGAGCGCTTCTGGGTGAAGTTCCACTTCAAGACCCGCCAGGGCCACAGGCACTTCACCAACGCGGAAGGGGCCAAGGTGATCGGCCAGAGCCGCGAGAGCTATCAGGAGGCGCTGTTCGGCACGATCGCGCGCGGCGAACGGCCCAAGTGGGACGTCAAGGTGCAGATCATGCCCGAGGCCGAGGCGGGCAAGACCAAGTACAACCCCTTCGACCTGACGAAGGTGTGGCCGCACAAGGACTATCCGCTGATCGACGTGGGCCTCCTGGAGCTCGACCGCAATCCCGACAACTATTTCGCCGAAATCGAGCAGGCCGCCTTCTCGCCCTCGAACGTCGTGCCGGGCATCGGCTTCTCGCCCGACAAGGTGCTGCAGGCGCGCCTCTTCGCCTATGCCGACGCGCACCGCTACCGGCTGGGCACGCATTACGAGGCATTGCCGGTCAACGCGCCCAAGGTGCCGGTGCACCACTATCACAAGGACGGTTCGATGCGGTTCTTCCGCAACGACGCGGGCGATCCCGACCGGTATTACGAGCCCAACAGCGTGGGCGGGCCCGCACAGGCCCCGTCCTATGCCGAGCCGCCGCTGAAGCTCGAAGGGACGGCCGACCGCTGGGACCACCGCCAGGGCAACGACGATTACGGCCAGGCGGGCGACCTGTTCCGGATGTTCGACGCGGGCCAGAAGCAGCGCCTGTTCGCCAACATCGCCGCGGCGATGGGCGGCGTGCCGCAGGAGATCGTGGAACGCCAGCTCGTCCATTTCGACAGGGCCGACCCGGCCTACGGGGCGGGCGTGCGGGCGGCGCTGAAGAAGACGAAGTGAGGGAAGCGGAAGGTTCCGCGCCTACACGCCGTTATAGGCGCGGAACCATTCCACGAATTTCGGCACGCCCTCGTCGATCGAGGTATGCGGGCGGAAGCCGAGATCCTTGGTCGAGGCCGCGATGTCGGCGAAGCTCTCGGGCACGTCGCCGGCCTGCAGGGGCTGC
>JACQAG010000041.1 GCA_016195085.1 Pseudomonadota bacterium
CATGGTCATGCGCATCGCCTACAACAAGGGCAAGTTCGTCAACGCCGGCCTCGACAAGGCGAGCCTCGACAACGAGCGCAACGGCGTGCGCCTCCTGCTCGAGGACGGCCGCGATCTCGCCTTCGTGCAGATCGCCGGGCTCATCGCCCGGCGGATCGTCTGCCGGCTCAAGGAAGGAGAGATGGTCAGGACCGGCGAGCGCTTCGGCATGATCCGCTTCGGCAGCCGCGCCGATGTGTATCTGCCCGACGGCATCGCGCCCCTGGTCGCGGTCGGCCAGCGCGCGATCGCTGGCGAGACGGTGCTGGCCGATCTCAATTTGACCGAGCCGCCACGCCTGGGCGAGATCCGATGATGCTGCGCCGCCGACCCCACCGCTTCCGCCCGTCCAGGATCAAGGGGTTGTCCTTCAATCGGCTCATTCCCAACATCTTCACCGTGTTGGCGCTCTGCGCCGGCCTGACCGCGATCCGCTTCGGTCTGCAGGAGCGTTGGCAAGCCGCGGTGGCGCTCGTGGTCATCGCCGCCATTCTCGATGGTCTCGACGGCAGGCTCGCCCGTCTCCTCGGCGGCACCAGCAAGTTCGGCGCCGAGCTCGACTCGCTCTCCGACTTCCTCAGCTTCGGCGTGACTCCAGCGATCCTGATCTACCTTTGGACCTTCCAGGGCTTCTCCGGCTTTGTCGGCTTCGGCTGGGCGACAGTGCTGTTCTTCAGCACCTGCTGCGCCTTGAGGCTGGCGCGCTTCAACACCAAGATCGGCGAGGAGATGCCGGCCTGGGCCTACAACTATTTCACCGGCGTGCCGGCGCCGGCGGGCGCGGGCCTGGCCCTGCTGCCGATGATCGTCAGCTTCGAGGTCGGCAGCGGCCTCTTCTCCCAGCCGATCTTGAATGCGATCTGGCTGGTGCTGGTCGGACTCCTTTTCATCAGCCGCATTCCCACTTTCGCCTTCAAGAGGGTGAAGGTGCCGCACCACTACGTGCTGCCGACGCTGGTGGGCGTCGGTGTGCTGACGGCAGCACTGGCGAGCGCCCCCTGGGTCACCCTGTCGTTGGCCGGCGCTGCCTATATCGCCAGCATCCCCTTCAGCATGCGCAGCTTCCAGCATCTCCAGCGCGAGGCCGCCCGGGTCGAAGCCGCCGCCGGGATGCCGGTCGAGCCCGCCGAGCCGCCGCCGACCCTGCCGCGGCCGTAAGCGCCGCTCTACGGCTTTCGCCCGACGATGATGCGGATGTGGGCGCCGAGCCGGTAGCCATCGGCGGCACGATAGGGTTCGAGGCGCCTCTGGACGGATTGGTCGAGCGCCTCGAGGAGTGCGTCGCTGGCGTTCTCCAGCCGGCCGCCGCCGCCCATCTCCAGGCCCGCCTGCCAGAACTTCTCGCCCAAGGGCGCCTTGCGCTCGAAGCGATGCTCGATTTCGTCCACCGCGGCGAAGCCGGCTTCGTTGAACATCTCCCCCACGACGCCGGGCGCGGCGAAGCGGAAGGGGTCGCGGGGATTGGGATCAGGCCCCAGAACCTCTTCGAGCGCCGCCTCGCTGATCTCGAACATCGGATTGTCCGCGCGCGGCCCCCAGACCATGTAGGCCGCCCGGCCTCCGGGCTTCAAGACGCGCAGACTCTCGCAGAGCGCCACCACCGGCCGCGGAAAGAACATGAGCCCGAACCGGCAGGTGACGGCATGGAAGCTCGCCTCGCCAAAGCCGAGCGCTTCCGCATTGGCGACGGCGAAGCGGATATTGGCGAGGCCGCGCTCGTCTGCTCGCCGCCGGGCGCCCTGGAGCATGGGCAAGGCCAAATCCGTGAGCACGGCCTCGCCCTCAGGTCCTAGCGCGCGGGCAAGGGTGATGCCGGGCTCGCCTGCGCCTGAGGCGAGATCCAAGGCCCGTTCGCCTGGATTGACCCGGACCGCCTCCACCAGGGGCCGATTGAAGCGCTCGGCCATCGCCTCCATGCGATCGGCCCAGCGGGTCCAGGCGCGCGCAGTGGTGCTCCACAGGCCGCGCTGGCGCCTGGTCTCGGCGTCGTGCTCCGCCGTCATCGGGCCGGCTCCAGCATTGCCGCCCGGGCTCGGGCCGGGACCTGGAAGCGGGTGAAGAACACCAGCAGCATCGTCACCCTCCCGTCATCCTCCGACAAAGGCAGCGTCAGGCGTTCCCAGCCCCCGGAGGCGCCGGAGTCGAAGGTGAAGCGCCCTGAGCAGAGAACCGGGCCGCGGCTCCGCACGCAGTTCGCGAACTGCTGGATCACCTGGTCGGCGCCGAAATGATGCGCGACGTCATCGACATAACGCCCGGTATGATCGGGAACCTGCAGGGATTGCCGATAGGAGACGATGCGGGTGCCGACCAGCCGATAACGGAACCGCAAGGGTTCCGGCTCGACGTCGATGAGCAGCAGGTTGGGGAGCAGGGCGGGGATATCGACGGGGTCGATGTCGCCCCGCCGCGGCATCGGCCGACCGCCGTGTCGCTCGAGCCAGTATCGGTAGAGCTCCCGACTGTCGGGCTGGGTTGTGCTTCCGCTTCGAGGCTCATGGCGGGCTCGGATGAAGGCGTAGCGCGATAAGAATAGACGAAGGCGTCGCCGCCGGGAACGTCATCCGGTCGCACCCTCCTTAGCGTGTGCGGCTCAGCAGCTCTTCCACTGCGCGCTGCACCTCCAGGCCATCGCGAAAGCTGGCGAGCCCGTGCGGCTTGCCTTCGATCATGTCGGCGACGCCGTCGAGCTGCGCCTTGGCCGAGCGTGGACGCAGCTCGCCCGGGCCGAGATCGACCGGACTCCAGCTTCCGGCCTGCTCTCTCGACAGGTTGGTCCAGTCATGGAGACGGAGGTGGCCCTTGGCTCCCGATGCCGTCCACGCATTGCTGTCGGCAGCCATGCCGCGCACACCCCCGGTGAGCCTGACCGGGATCCCCGCGGCGGTGAGGTCGGCGGCGATGGCGGTCTCCGCCGATCGCCCGTCATCGGGATAGGAGGTCTTGCTGGCTTTCACCGCGAGCGGACCTATGAGGCGTCGCGTGAGAAAGAGAAAATGCGAGACCACCTCGCGTACGAAGCCGCCCTCTTCGCGCAGGCAGAGCCAGCGCGCGTCCGCCTGCCATGGTCGCGGCCATTCGGCGAAGACGGTCTCGATCTCGATGCGCTCGGGGGTGCCGACGGCGTCCGCTGCGAGCATGTCCTTGAGCGCGAGTGCCGCGGGCGAGGAAGCGAAGGGGAAGTTGATCGCTGCCCGATGCACCTCGCGCTCGACCCTTGCCACCATCCGGTCGCTCTCTTCGGTGTCGACGCCAAGCGGCTTCTCGGAGAGCACCGCTTTCCCGGCGTCGAATGCGGTAGCGGCGTGGGTGAGGTGGGTCGAAGGCGGCGAGGCGATGTAGACGCAGGCGACGCCCGGATCGGCGACGAGCTCCGAGGAGCCCCTGGCGATGCGGAGCCGGGGATGGCTCTTCTTCGTCCGCGCGCACGCGGCAGGGTTCGGATCCCACACCGCGACCGCTTCCACCCGAGGATTGAGAGCAAGGCTCGCCAGCATGCGCTGGCCCATGATGCCGAGACCAATGAAGCCGATGCCGTGAGCCATGGCAGGGGAAGCCTTTCCGCGGGGAATGAGGGGAAGCCGCTGCGAGAGGGACCGGGTTGTGCGCTTGTCCTCATTCTAGCCTTGAGCGACATGACCCGCCCGGGGACTCGCTGTCAGCAACCCAAAATCGTGCTTTTACGCGCGCCGATGACGGTTTCATTCCTTGATACTGGAGCCGGTTCGCAAGGATGCATTGCGCCCGCCCGGCATTGTTTTAATATCGGAAAAAGCGTTTCTCCGAACATTGCCGGAGCACCGACCGACAGCACCCAAGTGAGGGCCCACAACAACGAGACGAAGGAGGCGTCCATGTCGCTTCGGACCTCGGCCTCAGCAACGTTCCGCGGCTCGGTCGCCGCACTGGCGCTTTTCGCCGTCGGCGTCGTGCCCGCCCAAGCCCAGCAGAATGTGCTGCGCGTGGTGCCATCGGCCGAGCCCAAGGTGTTCGATCCGCACCAATCCGGCGTCAATCAGACCTCCATGCACGTGGCGATGATCTACGACACCTTGTTCACGTGGGACTCGAATCTCGTCTCCCGCCCGCAGATGGTGGGCAACTACTCGGTCTCCGCCGACAAGCTCAAATACACGTTCACCCTTAGGCCTGGCCTCAAGTTCCACGACGGCACGCCGGTCACCACCAAGGACGTGCTGCAGACATGGAAGCGGCAATTCGTCCGCGACACGCAGATTCAGAAGCTGGTCGACGCCGTCGCCTCCACCGACAAGGTCGACGACCAGACCTTCACCTTGACCCTCAAGGAACCCTTCGGCTTCGTCGAGTATCTGATCAGCGGCGCCAAGAGCATCGACGACGGCATTCTCCGGGAGAAGGAAGCGCTGACCGATCCCTACACGCCGATCACCGAGATGGTCGGCTCCGGCCCATTCACCTTCAACAAGGCCGAATACGTGCCCGGCGCCAAGCTCGTCTACGAGAAGAACCGTGCCTACGTGCCGCGCAACGAGCCGCCGGACGGCCAGGCCGGTGGCAAGGTGGTCAAGGTCGATCGCGTCGAGTGGCTGATCATCCCCGATCCGGCCACGGCCTATGCCGCGCTCAAGAAGGGCGAGGTCGATTTCATCGATTCCGCCACTCTCGATCTGATCAAAACCGTCGAGAACGATCCCAATATCGTCATCGGCGAAGTCTGGCCAGTCGAAACCTATGGCGTCTTGCGGCCGAACTCGCTGCTACCACCCTTCAACAATGTCAAAGCTCGGCAAGCGCTGGCTTATATGGTGAATCAGAGCGAGTATCTGGAGCTCGCCTTCGGCGACAAGAAGTGGTGGCACGAGTGCTACGCCTTCTGGGTCTGCGGCACGCCCAACGGCACCGAGATTGGCTCGGATGCCTACCGCAAGCAGAACCTGGACCTCGCTCGCCAGCTGGTGAAGGAGTCCGGCTACAACGGCGAACCGGTGGTGATGATCGGCGGTGCCGACATCCCCACCTTCAATGCCTGGACGCAGATGTCCGCCGAACTCCTGAAGAAGATCGGGTTCAAGGTCGATGTGCAGTTGAGCGACTGGGGGGCGGTCGCAGTCAGGCGCGCCAAGAAGGATCCGGTCTCGCAAGGTGGTTGGAACCTGTTCCATACCAGCGCCAACGGCTCGCATCTGGCGAGCCCGCTCACCAGCCCGTCCACCATCATGACCTGCGATGGCAAGAACTTCGTCGGCTGGCCCTGCGACGAGGTGGTCGAGAAGATCCGCGATCAATACGTGCGCGAGACCGACCCGGCGAAGCAGAAGGCGCTCCTGGAGCAGATGCACAGGCGGCTGTGGGAGGTGGTCCCCTATGCGATGTTGGGCCAGTTCCGCCAGCCCTTCCTGTGGCGGAAGAACGTGACCGGCGTGCTCAAGACCGGCACGCTGGTCTTCTGGAACATCGACAAGAGCTGACGATGCCTACAACTCCAACGACGCATTGCGCCCGGCCAGCTTTGTTTTAATATCGGAAAATTCTGTCGCCGACGACCGCCCCGCCCAGTCAGCCAAGGCGGGCCGGATCGACGCCCATAAGGAGGCTTTCATGTCCCGTCAGACCTCGGCCTCGATGGTCCCGCTTATCGCCGGCTTCCTCGCCGCTGCTGTGCTCGCACCCATGGAGGCCGCCGCCCAGCAGAAAGTGCTGAAGGTGGTGCCGATGTCGGAGCCCAAGGTGCTCGACATGCACCAATCGGCGGTCAACCCGACCTCGATGCACGTGGCCATGGTCTATGACACGCTGTTCACGGTGGATGCGGACCTGATCGCCCGCCCGCAGATGGTCGGCAACTACACGGTCTCCGCCGACAAGCTCAAATACACCTTCACCCTCAGGCCCGGCCTCAAGTTCCACGACGGCACGCCGGTCACATCCAAGGACGTGATCCAGACCTGGAAGCGGCAATTCGTCCGCGACACCCAGATCGGCAAGCTGGCCGAGGCGGTGGCGTCCTACGACAAGGTCGACGACAACACCTTCACGCTCACGCTGAAGGAGCCCTTCGGCTTCGTCGAGTATCTCATCAGCGGCACCAAGAGCATCGAAGACGGGATCATGCGCGAGAAGGAGGCGCTGACCGACCCCTACACCCCGGTCACCACCATGATCGGCTCCGGCCCGTTCACCTTCAACACCGCCGAATACGTAATGGGCGCCAAGCTGGTCTACGACAAGAATCGCGCCTACGTGCCCCGCAACGAGCCGCCGAGCGGCCAGGCCGGCGGCAAGGTGGTCAAGGTGGACCGGGTGGAGTACGTGATCATTCCCGATGCAGCGACGGCCTATGCGGCCTTGAGGAAGGGCGAGATCGACTTCATCGACGCCGCTTCGCTCGATCTCATCAAGACCGTCGAGAACGATCCCAACATCGTCATCGGCGAGGTCTGGCCGGTCGAGACCTATGGTGTACTCAGGCCCAACTCGCTGCATCCGCCCTTCAACAACGTGAAGGCGCGCCAGGCTCTCGCCCATATGGTGCAGCAGAGCGACTATCTCGAGCTCGCGTTCGGCGACAAGAAATGGTGGCACGAGTGCTACGCCTTCTGGGTCTGCGGCACGCCCAACGGCACCGAGGCGGGCTCCGAGGCCTACCGCAAGCAGAATCTCGATCTCGCCCGGCAGCTGGTGAAAGAATCCGGCTATGACGGCAAGCCGGTGGTGATTATCGGCGGCGCCGACATCCCCGCCTACAATGCCTGGTCGCAGCTCACCGCCAGCCTCCTGAAGCAGATCGGCTTCAACGTCGACATGCAGATGACCGATTGGGGTGTGGTCGCGGTCCGGCGCGCGAAGAAGGATCCGCCGGCGCAGGGCGGTTGGAACCTGTTCCACACCAACGCCAACGGCGCGCATCTGGCGAGCCCGCTCACCAGCCCGTCCACGATCATGACCTGCGACGGCAAGAACTTCGTCGGCTGGCCCTGCGACGAGGTGGTGGAGAAGATGCGCGACCAGTACGTCCGCGAGACCGACCCGGCGAAGCAGAAGGTGCTGGTCGAGCAGATGCACAAGCGTCTCTGGGAGGTGATGCCCTATGTGACCTTGGGCCAGTTCCGGCAGCCCTTCCTGTGGCGCAAAAACATCACCGGCGTGCTCAAGACCGGCACGCTGGTCTTCTGGAACATCGACAAGAGCTGACAACCGCGTCGTTCATCACGGAGTCGTAGAGACGATTGAACCGCGGAGTTCGCGGAGAAGAACGCAGAGAACGCCGAGAATAGTTCGCAGCGCGCGGCGCGGGAGCAAACACCTCCGCAAACTCCGCGCTCCTCAGCGATCTCTGCGGTTTTCTTCTGCCTCGCCTCTTCAGTGAGGAGTCGCGCACGGAGCGAGCATGACGAAAGCCGTTTGGGACAAGCGGGCGGTCGCCAATGGGCCGGCGCGCGTCGAATACCGGATCGCCGGCAAGGGCAAGACCATCGTCTCGCTGCCAGGGCTCGGGCGCACGACGGAAGACCACCTTCCCTTGGGCGAGCGGCTGATCGCCGCCGGCTACCGCGTCGTCTTGCCGATGCCCCGCGGCATGGGCGGCAGCACCGGGCCGCTGACAGGGATTACGCTCCACGATCTTGCCGCCGACGTGGCCAAGGTGATCGAGGCTGTGGGCGACATCCCGGCGATCCTCTGCGGCCACGCCTATGGCAACCGCGTCGCCCGGCTGATCGCGACCGACCGGCCGGATCTGGTGTCCCACCTCGTTCTGTTCACCGCGAGCGGCAAGGTCGCCGGCACGCCCGAGGTGGTGGCGGCGATCGAGCGGGTGAAGAACCCGGCGCTGCCGATCGAGGAGCGCCGCAAGGCAGCGCTCGTCTCCATGGTGGGGCCCACGCGCGACCCCACGGTCTGGCTCGACGGCTGGAACGACCCGATCGCCAAGGCCTGCCAGGCAGCGCTCCGCGCCGTGCCGACCGAGGAATGGTGGACCGGCGGCAAGGCCAAGGTCCTGGTGATCCAAGGCCTCGCCGACAAGTCCTCGCCGCCGGTCAATGGTCGGATGCTGAAGGAAGAGCTCGGCGAGCGCTGCACCCTGGTCGAGCTGGACGGTGTGGGCCATTCGGTGCCGGTGGAGGCGCCGGACGAGGTCGCCGCCGCGATGATCGCGTATCTCAAGAAGCAGCATCTCGCCGCGGCGTGATGAAAGGCTGCTGAACGACCATGGCTGAGAAGATCGCCTGGGAGCATCGAACCGTCGCCGCGGAGCACGCGCGGATCGCGCTGCGCGTTGCCGGTAGTGGCAAGACGGTGGTGATGCTGCCGGGTCTAGGCCGCAGCTCCGATGATCTCTTGCCCTTGGCCGAGCGGGTGATCGGGGCGGGCTATCGCGTCGCACTGCCGATGCCGCGCGGCCTCGGGGCAAGCCAAGGACCGATGGCGGGCATCACCCTCCACGACCTCGCCGCCGACGTGGCCGCGGCCATCGCCGCGCTCGGCAAGAGCCCGGTCGTGCTGGTCGGCCAGGCCTTCGGCAACCGCGTCGCCCGCATGCTGGCCGCCGATCGGCCGGAGCTGATCTCCGCCGTGGTGCTGCTCGGCGCCAGCGGCAAGGTGGCGGGCGGGCCGGAGCTGCCGGCCGCGAACGAGCGCGCCAAGAACCCGGCGCTGCCGCTGGCCGAGCGGCTGGCGGCCGCGCGGCTGACCATGGTCGGCCCCGGCCGCGACCCCACGCCCTGGCTTGACGGCTGGAACGAACCGGTCGCCAAGGTCTATCTGGCCGCAGCCGCGGCCACGCCGATGGACGAATGGTGGACCGCCGGCACGGCGCGCGTGCTGATTGTACAGGGCCTCGCCGACGTCATGGCGCCGCCTGCCAATGGCAGGATGCTCTTGGGCGAGCTGGGCAGCCGGGGCAGCCTGGTCGAGCTCGAAGGCATCGGCCACTCGCTCCCGGTCGAGGCACCCGATGAGGTTGCCGCGGTGGTCATCGACTTCTTGCGCAAGCTGTAGCACCGAGCCCCCACCCCTCGCCGCCTCCCGGGGAGGGGCTTGGCGGCGGCATTCGGCGAGTATTCCTGTACAGCCGCCTGCGCCAGTGCTTTCCTATCGGAAATCGCACAACGAGAAAGGAGGCGGTCATGCCTATGGGAACGAAGAATGCTTCGCGCCTGACGACCTGGCTTGCCGTTGCCGTTGCGACAGCGATGCCGGGAGCGGCGATCGCGCAGCAGAAGGTGCTGAGGGTCGTGCCGGCCACCGATCTCAAGGTGATCGACCCGTTCCAGACGACGGCGATGGCATCCAAGATGCACAGCGCCCTCGTCTACGATCAGCTCTTCGGCTGGGACGAGAAGATGGCGGCGCAGCCGCAGATGGTCGAGGCCTACAGTGTCTCGCCTGATGGACTCAAATACGCCTTCCGGCTGCGCCCCGGTCTCAAGTTCCATGACGGCACGCCGGTCACCTCCGCCGATGTCATTCCCTCGATCAAGCGCCTTTATGCGACCGACACGCTGGCGCAGAAGCTGGCCGACTTGACCGCCTCGATCGAGGCCGTCGACGACCGCTCCTTCACGCTCACCCTCAAGGAGCCCTATCCCTGGGTCGAGTTCTCCCTGGGTGGCGTGCACAACACCACCGGCATCATGCGCAAGCAGGAGGCGACGGTCGACCCGGGGACGGCGGTCACCGAGTCGATCGGCTCCGGCCCGTTCCGCTTCGTCAAGAGCGAGTGGGTGCCCGGCGCCAAGATCATCTGGGAGAAGAATCCGGACTACGTGCCGCGCACCGAGCCCGCCAGCGGCATGGCCGGCGGCAAAGTGGTAAAGGTCGACCGGCTCGAATTCCTGATCATTCCCGATCCCGCCACCCAGTTCGCCGCGCTCACCAAGGGCGAGGTCGACTACATCGAGGAACCCTCGCTCGATCTCATCCCGACGGTGGAGAAGAATCCCGACATCGTCACCGGCCAGGTCTTCCCCTTGGGCTTCTACGGCGTCATCCGTCCGAACGCACTCCATCCGCCCTTCAACAACGTCAAGGCCCGCCAGGCGCTGCAATACATGGTGGACCAGCGCGAATATGCAGCCGCCGCCTTCGGCAGCGAGAAGTTCTGGCGCACCTGCTACTCCTACTGGATCTGCGGTGGCCCCAACGGATCGGAGGTCGGCTCCGACGGCTTCCGCAAGCCCGATCTGGAGAAGGCGAAGCAGCTCTTGGCCGAATCCGGCTACAAGGGCGAGAAGATCGTGCTGATGGATCCGGGCGATCTGCCGATGTACCACGCGCTCACTCTGGTCACGATCGAGCGCATGAGGAAGATCGGCTTCAACGTCGATGTGCAGGCCATGGATTGGGGCGGCATCACCGCCCGGCGGGCAAAGAAGGATCCGCCGGACGCCGGCGGCTGGAACATCTTCCACACCACCACCGGAGCCGCGCCGATGTCGAGCCCGCTGACCTCCGTCGTCACCAGCCTCACCTGCGACGGCAAGAATTGGGTCGGCTGGCCTTGCGACGAGCAGGCGGAGAAGCTCCGCGACCAGTTCGTGCGCGAGACCGATCAGGCCAAGCGCATGAAGATCCTGGACCAGCTCAATGCCAGGCTCTGGGAGGTGGCGCCGCTCATCCTCTTAGGCCAGTACGACCAGCCCTTCGTCTGGCGGAAGAACGTGACCGGCGTGCTCAAGACCAGCATTCCGGTCTTCTGGAACATCGACAAGAGCTGAGTAGGGACGACTGTTTTCTTCTCGTCATGCCCGGACTTGATCCGGGCATCCACGTCGTGCAAGCACTCGGCCGAAGACGTGGATGCGCGGGTCAAGCCCGCGCATGACGAAGGAGAGGGCGCATGCCTCGATCACATCCGATCCGCGTCGGCATCATCGGCATGGGCCAGTTCGGCCGGCTGCATGCAAAGGCTCTCGGCGAGCTGGGCGGGCGCGCCAGGCTGGCCGCGGTCGCGTCGGGATCGTTTGCAGAGGCGGAGAGAGTGGCGGCCGATTTGGGTGCCAAGGCGTATCGCGATTGGCGGGCGGTTCTGGCCGAGGTCGATGCGGTCTGCATCGCCACGCCGCACGATCTCCATGGCGAGATGACGCTGGCGGCGATCGAAGCGGGATGCGCGGTGCTTCTGGAGAAGCCGATGGCGCCGAGCCTAGCCCAATGCGATGCGATACTGGACGGGCTTCGCGGCCGCCCCGTGCCGTTCACGGTGGCGCAGCCCACCCGTTTCATTCCGGCCTATGCGGAGGCTGTCGCTCGCATCCGCTCGGGTGTCATCGGCGAGCCCATCCATGTGCGCGCGCCGATGATCAAGGATTTCACCTTAAAGGCGCGCAAGGACTGGCACCTGGCCCAAACCCGGGGCGGCGGCATGTGGATGACCAATGCCGTCCATCTCGTCGATCGCCTGGTGCTCGCCTTCGGCCGCATGCCGATGTCGGTCAGCGCCAGCTTAGGCACGGGCTTCCACACCGGGCTCGCCGTCGACGATATCGGGGTGGCGCTCTACCGGTTCTGGGGCGGCGGCACCGGCATCGCCGAGGCCGCCGGCTACCGGGTGGGCGCGCCGGATCACTGGACGGTCATCGTCGGCACCGAAGGGGCGCTCCGCTGCGAGCCGGGCCTCGGCCTCGAGCTCGGCCGCGACAATGCCTGGCAGACCGCGTTTGCCGCCGATCCAGCCTGGCTCGCCAAAGCGCTGGCGGCGGAATGGACCTCCTTCCTCGATCACGTCGAGGGCGGGCCGTCGCCGGTCAGCGCGCTCGAGGGCCGCAACGTCATGGCTGCCGTCATTGCCGCCGAGGAGGCGGCGGCGGAGAACGCCGTGGTCAGGGTCCCGCTTCGCGAATAGGCGGCGCTACTTCTTCTCCACGCCCCAGAACACGAACTCGCTGGCATTGACGATGCCGGTCACGTTGGCGCGCCAAGCTTTCGGTGCCAGGAACTGGCCGACCAGCACGAAGGGCATGACCTCGTAGAAGCGGCTCTGGATCCGATCGACCACCGGGCGTCGGGTCTCGGCCGAAGCGGCGAAGAACGCCTGTCGCAGCGTCTCCATGGGCTGATCGCAGGGATTGCCGTTGAAGATCTTGGGATCGCAGGGGTGGATGAGCTGGGTGGAGGTGAGCGGGCTCGCGATCACCCGTGCCGGCGCCCAGGTCGGCTGCATATGCCAGCCGGGCGAGCCGGGGCCCGGTTTGTCCGGCCGTGAACCGCGGGCGATGACGGCGCCCCAATCGTTCGCCTGCAAATCGATGGCGATCCCCGCCGCCCGCATGGCGCCTGCCATCAGGCCCGCCATCTCGTGCAGGATGTGCTGGTCGGTCGGGTCCAGGATGACCACCGGCTCGCCGGCATAACCGGATTCCTTGATGAGCCCTTTGGCGCGCTCCAGGTCGGCCTTGCGGAACGCCGCCGCCCCGGCATCGGTCTCGTTCGGCCCGCCACAGCCGAAGATCGCCAGGCACGGCACCTCATACTCCTTGTTGCCGATGTAGCCGGCGAGCATCTCGTTCTGGTCGACGAGCAGCGCCAGCGCCTGGCGGAACTTGGCCTTGTCCATGGGCGGATGCAGCGAGTTCAGGCGAAAGAAGGCTTGGCTGCCGAAGGGGTCTTGCACGGCGACGACAATTCCTGGCGTGCGCTTCAAGATTGGTATGAGCTCGGCCGGGGGGATTTCCATCACATCGGCTTCGCCGCGGATGAGCGCCTGGACGGCGGTGTTGGCATCGGGGATGTAGATCCACTCCACCTGGTCGAGCTTTACCTGCTTGGCGCCGAAGAAGCCGTCGGGCGGCTCGGCGCGTGGGCTGTAGCCGGCACTCTTGCGATAGACGACCTTGCTGCCCGGCACCCATTCGTCCTTGACGAAGCGGAACGGCCCGGAGCCAACGACATCCTGGAACTGGATCTGGGTGAACGGATCCGACGCGGCGTCCTTGGCACGGAGCACGAAGGTCGGCTGGATGGCATCGGCGAGGGTCTCCAGTACCAGACCGAAGCGCTCGCGGAAGCGGAGCTCGAAGCTGCGATCGTCCACGGCCTTGATCGCCTCCAGCCGCACGCGCATGGCCTGGCCGCTCGCCTTGCGCTGCGACCAGCGCTCCAGCGAGGCGACGGCATCGGCGGATGTCACCGGCGAGCCATCGTCGAAGCGAAGCGGCCGCAGCGTGAAGCGCCATGTCAGGCCGTCGGGGCTGGCGGTCCAGGACTCGACCGCCTGGGGTCGGGCCACGACCTTGCTGTCATAGGAAAATAGCGGCTCGTAGATGAGATAGCCGTGATTGCGGGTGATCGCGGCCGTGGTCCAGGCCGTATCCAGCACGCGGAGATCGGCCTGGGGGATGAATTTGAGGGTGGTCTCCGCCATGGCCGGCATGGCGGCAAGAAGGGAGCCGACGAGCGCCGGCACGCATCGCTTCAGGATGTCGATCATGGGTTACCTCCCTCGCTCTTTGCACTCTCCTAGGTTCAGGCCTTCGCGGCCGCATAGATCCGATCGATGAGCATCGCCGCGGCGGCGCAGTCCGACAAGCTCGCCACCGGCGGCCGTCCTGCTTGGAAATCGGCGAGCATGGTCAGAACGAACGAGCGATAGCCCGGCATGTCGGTCTTGGTCTCGGTGAGCTCGCCATTGGGCCAGCGCACGGCGAGCAAGCCCTTGCGTTCGATCATGGTGGCGCCGGTGGCGGCGATCCGCCACTCGAAATCGCCGCCGCCGGCCGCATAGCTGTAGCCGGCCTCCAGGGTCACGATTGGGCCGCCCTCGACCTGGAGGAGTGCGGTGGCGAATTCCTCGACCGGCAAATGATAGGCACGGTGGCTGAGCTGTGCTGCTTGCACCTTGACCATGTGACCGTCAGCCAAGGTGAGCACGGCATCGGTCGCATGGATGCCGAGATTGCGCAACGGGCCGCCCCCCGATATGACCGGGTCCAGCATCCAGGGCACGCCCAGATCCCGGTAGCGCTCTGGCGGGCCGTTGTTGAGGCGGAAATGCGCGTGCATGACCGTGCCGAGACGCTCCTCGGCCTGGAGCCGGCGATAGACCGCCCAGATGGCGAGGTGCCGGTTCGCAAGGGCGGCCGCGGCGAAGACCCCCGCCGAGGCGGCCGCGGAAGCAAGGTCCGTTGACTGGGCGCCGCTGAGCCCCATCGGCTTTTCCAGCAGGAAGGGCAGCCGGCGCTCGAGGACCGGCGCCAGCGTTGCCTTGACGCGGTCGTGGCGGGGCAGCACGAAGACGAAGTCTGGGCGGGTGCGATCGAGCAGCGCTTCGGTAGAGGACTCGAAGGCGAGGCCGAGCTTCTGCGCCTGGAGGGCACCTGCCGTGGCGTCGCCATCGCTGCTGCCGACCACACGGTGGCCGAGTTCGCCTAAGATTTGGGCATAAGTGGGAGCATGCCAATGGGCCACCCCCAGAATCGCAATTGCCAGAGGCATCGCTTGTCGGTCCCGGTCGCCGGTTTTCCTTCGAGGATACTAGCCCAGTCTCGGACCCCGCGTTGACGCTTCCCTCTGCCATGCACTAGCCTCAAAGAAAACGCCTCGGGCCGTGCGCCCGCGGAGCATCAAGAGCCCGCAACCGGGCACAAACAAGGGAGGTTTCGATGCGTATCCGGGCTACCGGCACGATCTTCATCGCATTGGCGGCATTCGCGCTTTGGCTTGCCGGCGGAATGGCGGCCCATGCCCAGGTCCGGCATTTCAGCTTCGGCTATGACCAGCCGCACACCACCGCCTATGGCATCGCCGCCGACACCTTCGATGCCAAGCTCAAGGAATTGAGCGGCGGCCGCTTCACCATCGATCAGTTCCCGGGCGCACAGCTCGGCCAAGAGCCGCAGATGCTGCAAAAGCTAAGAGCCGGCGACATCGATTTCATCATCACGTCCACCGCCAACGCCTCGACCGTGGCACCCCAGGCCGGCGTCTTCTCCCTCCACTACATCTTCCGCGACGAGGAGCATCTGAAGAAGGTCTTGGCCGACCCCGTCGTCGTCAGAGCCTTCCGCGACATGGTCGCGGAGTCCGTGCAGGGCGCCCATGTGATGGCGCTGATGACCATGGGCTTCCGTGACATGTATTCGAAGAAGGAGGTGAAGTCGCTGGAGGACATCAAGGGCCAGAAGGTGCGCGTCCAGGCAACCAAGACCGAGGATACGCATTTCCCGGCCTATGGCGCCCAGACCGTGCACATGCCGTTTGGCGACGTCTACACCTCGCTGCAGACCGGTGTCGTCAACGTCGCCGAGAACGGCGTCAACGTCTATCTCGCCAACAAGCACTATGAGGTGGCGCCGGTGCTCTCGATGACCGAGCACGAGGCCAACAACAACGCCGTCTGGGTCAGCGAGAAGACTTGGAACGGCCTCAGCGACGAAGAGAAACGCTGGGTGCAAGCGGCGGCCGACGAGGTCGGCAAGACCGAACCGGCGAAGGCCCTGCAGCTCGAACGCGACTCCGCCGTCAAGCTCAAGGCGCTGGGCGTCAAGATCGTCGAGGGCGTGGACAAGTCCGGTTTCATCAAGGCGGCGCTGCCGATCCAAGACGATCTCGCCAAGGAGCTCGGGCCGCACGCGGTGAAGCTCTTGGAGCTGGTGCGCAACGTCAAATAGCAGTCGCGGGCCGATCGACGGGCGGCGGCAGACGGCGCCGCCCGTCTTTGTTTTCACCAGCGCCCTGATCCAGGGGGAGGTCCCTTGAACCAGCGTTCCCTCGTGCTGCAACGCCATCGCCACCTGAAATGGCCGGCCTTGGATCCGCTGGAGGCGCTGCTCATGCTCCTCTGCGGTGTGTCCATCGTCGGGTTCACCCTCTCGGTGTTCCTCGATGTGGTCACCCGCGAGCTGGCAGCGCCCTGGCTCTGGCTGCAGCAGGTCACCACCGGCTTCTTCGCCTGGGGCGTGTTCATCGGCATGGCGGCGGCGACGAGGCGCAACGACCATCTCTATTTGACCGAGATCACCAAGCGTCTGACCGGTGTCGTGCGCAGCGCCATCGAAACGGTCAATCGGCTGATCGTGCTTGCGGTCGCGCTGTCGATGGTCTGGTTCGGCTACCTCAATTATCTCCTGGATCTCGGCAGCTTTCGCATGCCTTCGCTGATTCCGCTCGGGGTCTACACGATCATCGTGCCGATCTCGGGGGCGCTGATCGCGCTCTTCTGCATCGAGCAGCTGATAAACGGCTGGATCGGCGGCTTCGAAGGGCCGGAAGACAGCGAATTCATGGTCGAGCCGGTTAAATGAGCCACGCCTCGATCCTGTTCTTGATGGCGTTCCTGTTCCTCGGCCTGGGCTACATGGGCGTGCCGGTGGCGTTCTCGCTGATTGCCGGCGTGCTGATCGCCACCAGCTTCACGCCGATCAGCTACCCCTCGATGATCGGCCAGCTCTTCCACGGCATCGATTCCGAAGCGCTCTTGGCCGTACCGTTCTTCCTGCTCGTGGGCGAGCTCATGACCTCGGCGGATGTCACGCAGCGGATGGTGCGCCTGTCGCAGACGCTCGTCGGACACCTCAAGGGCGGGCTGGCCCAGGTCGTGACCCTGTTCAGCATGTTCTTTGCCGGTATTTCCGGCTCGTCGACCGCCGATGTCGCGGTCTTGAGCCGCACGGTGGCGCCGGAGATGGACCGCGAGGGCTATGACCGCGCCTTCACCGCGGCCCTCATCGCGTGCGCATCGACCATGGCGAATCTGATCCCGCCCAGCATCATGGCGGTGGTCTATGGCGCCACCGGCAATGTGTCGATCGGCGGCCTCTTCCTCGGCGGCGTCGTCCCGGGGGTGCTGATCGGCATCGGCCTGATGATCTACAGCTACTTCTTCGGGCCGGTCGGCGTGAGGAAGAAGCGCGCCTCGCTGCTCGAGTTCGGCATCGCGCTCAAGGAATCGGCGCTGCCGCTGATGATCCCGGTCATCATCATGGGCGGCATCCTAACCGGATGGTTCACGCCCACCGAAGCCGGCATGATCGCGGTCGTCTACATCCTGGTGGTGGTGATCCCGCTGCTTCGCCGCGGACATCTTCGCGATCTGCCCGGCGACTTCATCTATGCCGGCCTCCTCTATTCGATCCCGTTGGCTGCGGTCGCCGGCGCCTCGGCTTTCGGCTGGATGCTGGCCTATCTGCGCGGCCCGGATCAGGTCGCGACCTGGATTGCCGACTATGCCGGCACCGATCCCCGGATGATCATGTTTCTCCTGGTGGTCCTCTTCGTCATTGTCGGCGATTTCGTCGACGCCATCCCGGCCATTATCATCTTCATGCCGATCATCCTGAAGCTCTCCGAGCTGGGGAACATCAATTCGGTGCATATGGGCGTGGTCATCATCACCACTTTGGTCTTCGGGCTGATCACCCCGCCTTACGGGCTTTCTCTGCTGGTGGCATCGAAGTTTGTCGGTGTCACCTTCTCGCGCGCGATGTTCCGATCTCTGCCGCTCTATGTGGTGTTTTTCTTCGTCATTGGCTTCACGGTGCTGTTCCCGGACGTCGTGCTCTACTTGCCAAAATGGCTTCTGCCTGAATCCGTCGGCTGCTTTAAGAATCCGAGTGGAACGGGATATATCTGTCCGCAGTAAGGAAGGCACCGCCATGACGAGCATGGTCGTTGCGATCGGGTTGGCGGCGGCACTCTTCGCCTGGACGCTCGGCACGGCCGAGGCCCGGGTGACTGCGGTCGAGATCACCACCTCCGAGCCCTTCGCGGCGGGGGCGAGCTTCGGCGCCGCCGGCTCCTATCTCCGCCTGGTCGGCAAGGCCAAGGGCGAGCTCGATCCGCGTCTTCCGGTCAATCGCGGCATCGTCAATCTGGACAAGGTCCCGGTGAACGCCAGGGGCATGGTCGAATACGAGACGGATCTGTTCATTCTCAGGCCGGCCGATCCGGCCAAGGGCAACGGCAAGATCCTCTACGAGGTCAACAATCGCGGCCGCAAGCTCGTCCCCGCATTTCTCCTGGATGCGCCGGATGCCGCCAACGAGATGAAGAGTGCCGCCGATGCCGGCAATGGCTTCGCCCTCAAGCTCGGCTACACGCTGGTGTGGAGCGGCTGGGACCCGGATGCGCCGAGGGCCAATGGCGGGTTGGCGATGAGCGTGCCGGTCGCAACCGATGGCGGGCGGCCGGTCACCCAGCGCATCCGCGACCAGCTCGTATCGGGCACGCGCGCCCCTCAGGTCGACGTCTTCCGCTTGAGCTATGAGGCCGCGAGCCTGGACCAGACCCAGGCGACGCTGACGCTCCGCCGCAAGGACTCTTATCCGGAATCGGTGATCCCCATCTCCGGCTGGGCTTTCGCCGACGCGCGCAGCATCCGGCTCTTGCCTGCCGGAACGAAACCCGAGCCAGGCACGCTCTATGAGCTGCGCTACGAGGCCAAGAACCCGAAGGTGACCGGCATCGGCTTCGCCGCCACCCGCGACGTCGTTTCCTATCTCAAGCACGCGGAACCGCGGAGCAACCCCGCCGGCGGCCCGGTCAAGGCGGCGCTCGCCATCGGCATCTCCCAGAGCGGACGCTATCTGCGCGACCATATCGGCCAGGGCTTCAACAAGGACGAGAACGGCCAGCGCGTGTTCGACGGCGTGTTGGCGCATATCTCCGGCGTCGGACGGGTGTTTCACAATGCGGCCTTCGCCCAGGCTTTCCGCACCAATACCCAGCATGAGGATCATGCCTATCCCGAGAATGAATTTCCGTTCTCGAGCGCGCGCACCATCGATCCCGTCACCCATCGCTCCGCCTCGCTCTTGCGCGGCGACGGCTCCGATCCGCTCTTGATCGAGGTTAACACCTCGACCGAGTACTGGCAGAAAGGCGCATCGCTCCTGCACACCGATCCCCTGGGACGACGCGATCTGATGCTGCCGGCAACGGCGCGGGTGTTCATGATCGCCGGAACCCAGCACGGCGGCCGGGCCGGCCTCACCACCCAGCCCGGTCCGTGCGTCAATCCGCGAAATCCCCATAGCTCCGGGCCGGTGCTGCGCGCCCTCCTGGTCGCTCTCGACCGCTGGGCCGGCGAGGGGATCGAGCCGCCGGCTTCGCGTGTGCCGAGCCTGACGGCGGGCACGCTCGTCCAGTCGGATCGCACCGGCTTTCCTGCGATCCCCGGAGCGGTCGCGGTGCGCGAGACGAACCGGGTGGCCCCGCTCGCCGATTGGGTCGGCCCAAAATGGGACGGCGTTCATGCCTACCGGACGCTGGTACCCAAGGTCGATGCGACGGGCAACGAGGTCGCCGGCATCCGGCTTCCCGATATCGTGGCACCGATCGCAACCTACACGGGATGGAACCAGTACAAGTCGCCCTTCCCGGACGGCGAGATCTGCGACCGCGACGGCAGCTATCTGCCGCTGCCGCGCACCAGAACCGAGCGCGAAGCCAAGGCCGATCCGCGTCCCTCGCTGGAGGAGCTGTACGGCAGCCACGAGACCTATGTCGCGCGCGTCTCCGAAGCGGCCGCCGCCCTGGTCAGCGATCGTCTGTTGCTGCCGGAGGACGCCCAGAGCTTCGTCGCCGCGGCGCGGGCGAAGAATCCGCTGCGGCCGTGAGGCCCCGAAATTTGCGTGGCGTGACGCATCGACGCTAGACTTGATCTCAAACAATTGAGGGCCGCCTAGGGCCCGTGAGGGAGGAGCGGACGTGCAGCAATCCATGGTGAGGCTTGGCCTTGCAGTCGCCATCGCGCTCGTGCTGGCATCGCCGGCTCTGGCGCAGAAGAAGACGACCCTGGTGATCGGGCTCGACATCAGCGACGGGCGCAACTACGACACGGCGCGGTCCGCCGACCTGACCCCGCCTTTGACCCATGGTGCGGTCTACGACAATCTGGTGACGCTGTCGGCCGACGATCTCGTCAATGTGAAGCCGGCCCTGGCCACATCCTGGACGCTGGCCCAGAACGGCGCCGCCTGGCGCTTCAGCCTCAGGCCCGGCGTCAAGTTCTGGAACGGCGATGCGCTCACCGCCGACGACGTGAAATTCTCCCTGGATCGGCTGCTCAACATCAAGGACCAGCCGGCGATCTACGCGGCCAACATGGGCGAGATCAAGATCATCGACCCGATGACCGTGGAGATTGCCGTCAAGAATCCGTCGGAGCCCTTGCTCATCGATCTGACCGCGCCGTCTTTCGCCATCTATTCGAAGAAGCTCGCCGGCGCCAATGGCGCGGTCTCGGAGCCCGGCGCCGACCAGAAGGACAAGGCGACCGATTGGCTCAACCAGAATTCACCCGGGACCGGCCCCTATCGCATGACCGGCTGGGAGCGCAACGGCAGCATCACGCTCCAGCGCAACCCGAACTATTGGGGCGGTGCCGTGCCCTTCGAGCGGGTGGTGATCCGGCATATTTCCGACGGGGCGGCGCAGCTCTTGGCCGTCAGGCGCGACGATGTCGATATCGCCATGAACCTCTCGGCCGAGCAGCTCGATAGCCTCAAGGGCAATGGCGACGTCACCGTCATCCAGGGCGCCAGCACCGACACGCTCTACTTCGTGCTGACCAACAATGGCGAGCTCAATCCAAGTCTCGCCAAGCGCGAAGCGCGCCAAGCGGTGGCGCACGCGGTCGACTATGACGGCCTCATCAAGGGTCTGGTCGGCGGCTTCGCCGATCGGCCGCCCTCGTTCCTGCCATCCGGCATCGCCGGCACCACGCTCGCGATGACCCGGGAGTTCGGCTACCGCGAGGATCTGGCGAAGGCGAAGCAGCTCCTGGCCGCCGCTGGCCTTGCCAACGGCTTCGAGTTCGAGCTGGCCTATCCCAATGCCGCCTATTTCAGCACCTCCTACCTGCTGATGACGCAGAAGATCCAAGCCGATCTGGCGCGGGTCGGCATCAAGATGTCCTTGAAGCCGATGGACAACGTCAATTGGCGCTCGCAATTCAACGGCGCCAAGCTGCAGGCGACTGTGGCTCCATGGAACTCGCCCTCGCCCAATCCGCATCTCTGGGCCGGCGCCTCGGTGCAACGGGTGGCCAAGCGCGTCGGCTGGGAGCCGCCGGCCGATATCGTCGATCTCGTCTCCAAGGGGGCGGCCGAGCCGGATCCGGCGAAGCAGGCGGCCTTCTACAAGCGCTACCAGGAGATCCTGGTGGCGAATGCGCACTACATCACGCTCATGCAGCCGATCTATCGGGTGGCGGCGCACAAGGCGGTGGCCGGCGTGCAGCTCACCCCCAATGTCTGGAAGATGGAGCTCGGCAAGATCCGCCCGGCGTCTTGAGAGCTAAGCTTCCGGCACCGCTGCAGGATCGACGGCGACGCTGACCATCCAGCGCTGTCCCTTGTCATTGACCACGGCGGTGCGGTCGATCACGCGCGCGGTCCTTTCGAGGAGACGCTGGATCGCCGCCTCGCCGCCGCTGTCGTAGAAGGAAACGATGATCCGCCCGCCGGGCGAGAGGAATCGGAGATATTGCCGGACGAGGTCCTGGGGCTTCTCGAAATAGTAGAGGCACTCGTTGAAGACGATGGTGTCGAACTTCTCTCCGGGATCGAAGGTGCCTGCATCCGACACGAAGAACCTGGTCTTTTCATTCTCGAAGCGCGCCCGTGCCTTGGTCACGGCCTCAGATGAAAGATCGACGCCGCGATAGGCTTCGTACCGAATTGCCTGCAGCATGCCCGTCAGCACTCCGTGGCCGCAGCAGACATCGAGAATCGTCTTCGATCGAAAGAACACGCAATAGCCGAGGATCACGCTGTAATGGGCGAGGTCGCCGATCTCGCCGAGCTTGCTCCAGGCATCGCGCGCATACATTGCTTCCCAACGCTCGCGGGAAACGACCTCGGGGGAGTATCCGAAGAGAAGCTGTTTGGCATGGCGCAGCCGGCGCCTCAGATAATCGCGCATCGAGCCCGGTGCTCCCTCGAGGCGGGTTGCGCGTCGCCACTCGCCGCTTTCCCGGCGCGCAGCACCTTATGACAAGAGGGCGAGAAAGGGCGGCTAGAAGCGGGCGACGCGGGCTTCCACCAGGCGCGCGGTCGAGACAAAACCGGTCTTCGCATCCGAGCGCGAGCCCAATTCGAGGGTGCCCTCGACGGTGACCGGAAAGCCGATATCGGCCAGCTTCGGCGGCTCCTTGAAATAGGCGATCAGGCTGTCGGGGGGCAGATCGAGCGCTGCCAGGCAATGGGGGCAGCCGACCAGGGGCTCGGCCGACACCACCATGAACGGGGCGGCGCTGTCGGCGGTGTGGGGGACGACATAGCCTTTGACGGTGACGCGCTGGCCGGCGAGCTCCAGCACCTTCGGGCGATAGTCGACGCCCGGCATGTCGGGATTCTTGTAGAGATTGTCGAGGGCGAGGCGGCTCGTGGCCGCCCAGGCGCGCTGGCCCAATCCGCTCATGAGCGCGATGATGCTGACCCCGGCCACGATGAAACGACGGCGGTCGACCATGATTCACTCCCCCCAACGAGACGAAGGCGAGCCCCGCGCCCATGCCGGCATGCCTTCGACGAGCCTGGCACATATTAACAGATTGTCGGGATGGACTGGAGATGGCCGGCGCTTGACCCCAGAGCGGCGAGGCGGATAGAGTAAATGTAATATTATAACATTTCCTCCATTCGACCTTTCCAGGCCTGTCCATGAAAGCCACCACAACCGTGCTCGCCATCCTCTCGGCCGTCATCCTCGGCTGGGCGGCGCCGGTCCACGCGCAAGCCGGCCCGCCAATAAAGGTCGTCGCCAGCATGAGCGTGCTTGCCGACATCGTGCGCAATATCGGCGGTGAACGCCTGGAGGTCGTCTCGCTGGTGCCGCCCGACGGCGATGCCCATATCTACGAGCCCACTCCCACCGATTCCCGCGCCATCGCCGCGGCGAAGCTCGTCGTTATCAACGGGCTCGGCCTCGAGGGATGGATCGACCGATTCATCAAGGCTTCCGGCTACAAGGGGAGGCTCGCCGTCGCCAGCGCGGGCATCAAGGCGCGCAAGATGGAAGCCGACGACGCATCGGCCGGCGGCAAGGCAGCCCGGTTCGACGATCCCCATTGCTGGCAGGATCTGAGTCTAGGTCGGCGCTATGTCGCCACCATCGCCGCC
Organism: Pseudomonadota bacterium; assembly: GCA_016195085.1. Lineage (NCBI taxonomy): Bacteria > Pseudomonadati > Pseudomonadota > Pseudomonadota bacterium. The sequence continues at coordinate 23,079 of JACQAG010000041.1, forward strand.
GCGCTGATCGAGGCCGACCCCGCCAATGCCGAAGCCTATCGCGCCCGCGAGCACGCCTACGACCAGGAGCTGGCCCGGCTCGATGGTTGGGTCAGGGCGGAGTTCGCTTCGGTGCCGCAGCCGAAGCGCCGGATCATCACCTCCCACGATGCCTTCGGCTATCTCGGTGCCGCCTATGGCGTGACCTTGCTGGCGCCGGTCGGCGTCTCGACGGAATCCGAGCCGTCGGCGGCCGATGTGGCGAAGCTCATACGACAGATCCGGCGCGACAAGGTGAAGGCCGTGTTCATCGAGAACATGACCGACACCCGGCTTATCGAGCAGATAGGCCGCGAGTCCGGCGCGGTGCTCGGCGGCACGCTCTACTCCGATGCGCTTTCGAAGCCGGGCGGCCCGGCGGACACCTACGTCAAGATGTTCCGCCACAACGTAGCCCTGCTCAAGGAAGCCATGCTCAAGAATTGAGGCGACCGCCGAGCCGGCGAGGTCGTGAAGAGGGCGTGGAATGAATGGGCAGAGCACGAACCATCGGCGCGACGATTGACGCGGGAACGGCGCCCGCCCTAGCTTCCGCCGGCAACCTGGCAAGGCTCAGGGATTCCCCACGAGGCTTCATGTCCGATGTGATCGAGAACGCTGCTGCCACTAAGGCTTTCAGGCCTCGCAACAGGATCGTGGCCCTCTACGTCGTCCTCATCGGCGCCAATCTCGCGGTCTGGGCCTGGGCGCTCATCGCCTTCGATGCCTATCCCGTGCTCCTCGGCACCGCACTTCTCGCCTACAGCTTCGGCCTCCGCCACGCGGTCGATGCCGACCACATCGCCGCCATCGACAATGTTACGCGCAAGCTCATGCAAGAGGGCGAGCGCCCTGTCGCCGTCGGTTTCTTCTTCTCGCTCGGTCATTCGAGCGTGGTGGTGCTGGCCTCGGCCGCCATCGCGCTGGCGGCAAGCTCGCTCGAAAGCCGGTTTCAGCTCTTTCGCGAGATCGGCGGCATCATCGGCACCAGCGTGTCGGCCCTCTTCCTGTTCGCGATCGCGATCGCCAACATCTTCATCTTGAACGCCGTCTACCGGAGCTTTCGGCGCGCCAGGCAAGGCGGCCCAGCCGTCGATGACGATCTCGACGGGCTCTTGGCCGGGCGCGGACTCATGGCCAGGCTGTTTCGCCCGATGTTCCGCCTCGTCTCCCGGAGCTGGCACATGTATCCCCTGGGCATTCTCTTCGGACTCGGCTTCGACACCGCGAGCGAAATCGGGCTTCTCGGCATCTCGGCGGCGGAGGCGGCCAAAGGGCTGCCGATCTGGTCGATCCTGATCTTTCCCGCCTTGTTCACCGCCGGCATGTCCTTGGTCGACGCCACCGACAATTTGCTGATGCTGGGTGTCTATGGCTGGGCTTTGGTCAAGCCGATCCGCAAGCTCTACTACAATCTCACCATCACCTTCGTCTCGGTGGTGGTGGCCCTGGTCATCGGCGGCGTCGAAGCCCTCGGTCTCATCGCCAGCAATCTCGAGCTGAGCGGCGCCTTCTGGGAGCTCGTCGCCGCGCTCAACGAGAATTTCGGCATGCTGGGCTACCTGGTGATCGCCATCTTCGCCGTGAGCTTGGCCGTCTCGCTCATTCTCTACAAGCTCATGGGCTACGACCGGCTCGAAGAATCGGCCTGAACCGCCACCTTCGATGAGCATCGTCGCTCACCCCGGCTATAATCCCACGCCATGATCGCCTTGGTTGTCGTCCTCGCCATCCTGTTCGCGGCTGCGCCCGCGACCGCCGCCGATCTCAAAGGCGCCATCGAGGCTTATCGCAAGGGCGACCTCATGGCGGCTTATCAGCCGTTCCTGGAGGCCGCAAAGGCCGGCGACGCCGAGGCGGCCTATTACCTCGGCGCCATCGCCTACAAGGACGGCATGCTGCCCGATGCCGGCAAATGGTTCTGCCTCGCGGCGGAGCAGGGCTTCGTCACCGGCGAATATGATTGCGGCGTCGTCCACTATCGCGGCCTCGGCCGCCCGGCGGACCCGGCGGCCGCGCGGGCCTGGTTCGAACGTGCCGCCGGCCATGGGCATCTCCTGGCCGAGGCCAATCTCGGCTCGATGCTGCTCTTTGGGGATATCGGCAAGGCCGACATCGAGGCCGGTCTTGCCTGGCTCGGCAAGGCCGCCGAGAGAAACGAGCCGCATGCGCTCTATGCCTTGGCGCTGGCGGCCGAGCAGGGGTTGGGCCAGTCCCGCGACCTGAAGCGGGCACTCGACCTCCACCGCAAAGCCGCCGCGGCGGGCCATGCCGAGGCGCAAAACGCGCTCGGCACCTTTCTCCTCTACGGCAATGGCGTGGCCCGCGACCCGAAGGCAGCCTTCGAATGGTTCCGCCGGGCCGCGCAGCAGAACAATCCCGCCGGTGCCTTCAATCTCGGATCCATGTATCTGAAAGGCACGGGTGTGGCCGCCGACCGCATCGAAGCCTATCGCTGGTTCGCCACCGCCGGCCTCTACGGCAACGATCAGATGATCAACCGGGTTGCCGGCGTGCTCTACACAATCGAGGAGGAGATGTCGGAGGCGGATCTGAAACGCGCCGCGACCCTGGTGCCGGATTGGGAAGACCGCCGCTACCGCGAGCCCCCCGGCCTCGAGCCGCAGACGCCGTGAGACGGCCCTACGGCTTTACCGGCGGCTGGTCGCTGAAGAGCACGCCGCCCTTGGCCTTCAGGCTGCGTGGCGATTCGATGATCTGCACCATCACCGCTTCCGGCTTCACTGAGAAGTGCCGCACCACGGCGTCGGTGATGTCCTTCACCAATCCGCGCTTCTGCTCGATGCTGCGCCCCTCGATGGCGTGAACATAGATTTCGGGCATGGGTCTCCTCCAGGGCTGATGGTCAGGATTCGATGAGGCCGCCGGCTTCCGCCAGCCGGGCCAAGTGGTGATCGGCGGTGCCGAAGAGCGTGTCGATCATGGTCAGCCGCTTGAAATAGTGGCCGGCGCTGTACTCCATGGTCATGCCGATGCCGCCATGGAGCTGGATCGCCTGTTGGCCGATGAGCTTCGCGGAGCGGCCGATCTGCACCTTGGCCGCAGCCATCGCCTTGCCACGTTCGACGGCATCGGCTTCGCTGGCCATCATGGTCGCGAACATCGCCATGCTGCGGGCCTGCTCGAGCGCCATCAGCATGTCGACCGCGCGGTGCTGAAGAACCTGAAAGCTGCCGATCGCGGCGCCGAATTGGCGCCTGGTCTTGAGATAGTCGAGGGTGAGTTCGTGCAAGGCCGCCATGGCGCCCACCGCCTCGGCGGCGAGAGCCGCCATCGCCTCGTCGACGACGCGCTCGACCAGGGGAAAGGCGGCTCCGGGCTCTCCCAGCACGTCATCGCCGGACACGTTGACGCCGGCGAGCTGGATCTCGGCCGCGCGCAACCCATCGACGGTGGCGTAAACCCGGCGTACGAGGCCGGCGGCGTTGGCATCGAGGAGAAACAGGCCGATGCCCCGGCGGTCTCGGGGTGCTCCAGAGATCCGGGCCGTCACCAGGAGGCGATCGGCGGTATCGCCATGCAGCACCAGGCTCTTCTCGCCATCCAGCACCCAGTGGGTTCCGTCTTTTCTCGCCTTGGTCTCGACATGGGCCAGCTCATAGCGGGCGTGGCGCTCGCCATGGGCGAAGGCGAGCACGAGCGTGCCCTGGGCGATCGCCGGCACCAGTGCGGCGCGCTGGCGGTCATTGCCGCCATGGCGGATGAGCCCGCCCGCGAGCACCACCGTCGCCAGATAGGGCTCCAGCGCCAGCGCCCGGCCGAGGGCCTCCATGACGATCATGGTCTCGATCGGCCCGCCGCCGATTCCGCCATCCCGCTCGGCGAAGGGGAGTCCCAAGAGACCCAGCTCGGCATAGCGCGCCCATAGGTCCTGGCTCCAGCCCTTGGCCTCCTCGGCGTAGCGACGGCGCTGCTGAAAGCCGTAATGATCGGCGATCAGACGCTCGACGGTTTCCTTCAGGAGAAGCTGCTCCTCGCTCAGATCGAAATCCATGCGCCGTCTGCTTTCAGTCTACGCAACTTGGCAGGCGGCGCCCCTCACCCCGTCCCTCTCCCCATGGGAGAGGGGGCAAGATAAGAAGTGCGTATTGCCAATTCGCGTCATGTCCCCTCTCCCATGGGGAGAGGGTTAGGGTGAGGGGAGGCGGTTCCGCCGTTCAAGGTGATAGCACTCAAAGGCCCAATATCGCCTTGGCGATGATGTTCTTCTGAATCTCGTTCGAGCCGCCATAGATCGACACTTTGCGCCAGTTGAAATAGGTGGGCGCGATCGGCCCGGCCCAATCCGGGCCGATGGGCGGCTCGTTCCAGCCGGGCTCGGCGTCGGCCTGGCTCGGCAGCCCGTAGGGGCCGACCACCTCAAGCAGGAGCTCGGTCACCGACTGCTGGATCTCCGAGCCCTTGATCTTGAGGATGGAGGAGGCGGGGTCGGGCTTCTTGTCCCGGCGATGGCGCTCGGCGGCGACCACCCGGAGCTGGGTCATCTCGAGCGCCTTCAGCTCGACCTCGACCTGGGCAACCTTCTCGCGGAAGCGCGGATCGTCGATGAGGCGCCGGTCGCCGTCGCGCTCCAGGCCGGCAAGGTGCTTCAGGCGGCGGATGCGCTCCTTCGACAGGCCGACGCGGGCGATGCCGACGCGCTCATTGCCCAAGAGGAATTTCGCGTAGTCCCAGCCCTTGTTCTCCGCACCCACCAGGTTCTCGACCGGCACCCTGACCTCGTCGAAGAACACCTCGTTCACCTCATTTCCGCCATCGATGGTGACGATCGGGCACACGGTGATGCCCTTGGTCTTCATGTCGATGAGGAGGAAGGAGATGCCTTCCTGCTTCTTGGCGTTCTGATCGGTGCGCACCAGGCAGAAGATCCAGTCGGCGTGCTGGGCGAGCGTGGTCCAGATCTTCTGGCCGTTGACCACATACTCCGCCCCCTCGCGCCGGGCACTGGTCCTGAGCGAGGCCAGATCGGAGCCGGCGCCGGGCTCGGAGAAGCCCTGGCACCACCAATCCTCGAGATTGCGGATGCGCGGCAGATAGCGCGCTTTCTGCGCCTCATTGCCGAAGGCGATGATGACCGGGCCCACCATGTTGGCCCCAAAGGGCAGCGGTGCGGGCGCCGGCGCCTGGTACATCTCGTCCTGGAAGATGTAGTGCTGCACCGGCGTCCATCCGGTGCCGCCCCACTCCACCGGCCAGTGGGTCACCGCCCATCCTTTGGCGTTGAGGATGCGCTGCCACTGCACGATGTCGTCCTTGGCGAGCGATCTCCCCTCGATGATTTTCTGGCGGATCTGCCCGGGAACCGAGCTCTTGAAGAAGCTCCGGACCTCGTCGCGGAAGGCCAGCTCGTCCGGCGTGAAGCGAAGGTCCATGGGGCACTCCGTCGGTTAATTTCACGGTGCGAAACTGAGTTTTGCAAGTCCGGCGCCGATGGTATGGTGTGAGCGCCTGGCTGTAAATCCTACAACAGGGCGGCGAGGATAGGGCGCGCATGAGCGATGACGGGGCGGTGTGGATCGCCCGCGCACGGGCCGACAACGACACCGCCGGAGCCACCAGGCGCGACCGGCAATTCGTCGAGGCGCTCGCCCGCGGCCTCGAGATCCTCAGGGCTTTTGCCCCCAATCATGCGCTCCTCGGCAATCAGGAGATCGCCCGCTACACCGGGCTGCCGAAGCCGACCGTCTCGCGCCTGACCTACACGCTGACCAAGCTCGGCTATCTCACCTATTCGGAGCGGCTGGGCAAATACCAGCTCGGCGCCCCGGCGCTGGCTCTCGGCTACGCGGTGCTGTCGAACCTCGGCATCCGCCAGGTCGCGCGTCCGCATATGCAGCAGCTTGCCGACTATGCCGACGCCTCGGTGGCGCTAGGCAGCCGAGATCGGCTGCGGCTCATCTATGTCGAATACTGCCGCAGCAACTCCGCGCTGACGCTGCGCCTGGATGCCGGGGCGCGAATCCCGATCGCGACCACGGCGATGGGGCGGGCGCTTCTCGCCGCTCTGCCGGAAGGCGAGCGGAGCTGGCTCATGGACCATATCCAGCGTCACGAGGGTGAGCGCTGGCCGGCAATCCGTGCCGGCATCGAGCAAGCGGTCGAGGATTTGCGGCGGCGCGGTTTCACCACCTCGATCGGCGAATGGCAGGCCGACGTCAACGCCGTCGGCGTGCCGCTGGTGCCGGCCGATGGCTCGCCCATCGTCGCCTTCAATTGCGGCGCCCCGGCCTTCCAGCTGTCGCGCGAGCAGCTGGAGGGCGACATCGGTCCGCGGCTCGTCAATCTCGTACGCAATGTCGAAGCGCAGCTCGGCCATCGCTGAGGAATCAAGAACGATGCGTTCGTCTGGGAGGAATGGTCTTGCTCGGATTTGTGGGAGGTGCGGTCCGTCGCGCTAAGGCGGAACCGTCTCAGTCGGTCGGGGAGCCAGGGACCGCTCGGCCGTTGCTGAGCGTGCGCGACGTTGCGCTCCGCTTCGGCGGCATCGTCGCTTTGGATGGCGTCTCCTTCGAGCTCTTGCCCGGCGAGATCCTCGGTCTCATCGGGCCGAACGGCGCCGGCAAGACCACGCTGTTCAACTGCCTTTCCCGTCTCTACCGTCCCAGCGCCGGAGATATCCTGTTCGAGGGCGTCTCCATCCTCGGTCGGCCTCGCCACCGCATGGCCGAGATCGGCCTCGGCCGCACCTTCCAGAACCTGGCGCTGTTCGGCGGCCTCTCGGTCCTCGACAACGTGCTGGTCGGCGGCCATGCGGGCGGCCGCTTCCGGCTCATCGGCGATGCCTTGCGTCTTCCCGGCGCCCGCGGCGATGAGGCGGCGCTGAGGCTGGAGGCGCTGGAGCTCATCGACTATCTCGGCCTCGGTCCGCTGGCGGGCCGGCCGGTCTCCGGCCTTCCCTACGGCACCTTGAAGCGCATCGAGCTCGCCCGCGCGCTCGCCAGCCGGCCGAAGCTCCTGTTGCTGGACGAGCCGGCGGGCGGCCTCAACCACGAGGAGGTCGCGGATCTCGGCCGCCTCATCCGCCAGATCCGCGACGACCGCCGGACCACGGTGCTCTTGGTCGAGCACCATATGGGCCTGGTCATGTCGATCTCCGATCGGGTCGTGGCTCTCGATTTCGGGCGCAAGATCGCCGAGGGTCCGCCCGAGTCGGTGCAGCAGGACCCGCTCGTCATCCAGGCCTATCTGGGCACGGCTTCCGGGTGAGCGCGCTCCTGGCCATCCGCGGGCTCAACGCCTTCTATGGCCAGACCCAGGCGCTGCACGGCCTCGACCTCGACCTGGAGGAGGGCGGCATCACCGCGCTCCTGGGCGCTAATGGCGCCGGCAAGACCACGGTGCTGCGCGCCATCTCCGGCATGGTCAAGACCGAAGGCGAGATTCTCTATGGCGGCGCTGCCATCGCCGGGACGGCGATCGAGGACATCGTGCGCCTCGGCATCGCCCATGTGCCGGAGGGCCGCGGCACCTTCGTCAGGCTCACGGTCGAGGAAAACTTGCGGCTCGGCGCCATGATCCGGCGGGACCGCGGCGTCGCCGAGGACATCGAGCGGGTCTATGGGCATTTCCCGCGCCTGAAGGAGCGCCGCCATCAGCAGGCCGGCACGCTGTCGGGCGGCGAGCAGCAGATGCTGGCGATCGGCCGCGCGCTCATGCTGCGCCCGCGCATCATGCTCTTGGACGAGCCGTCCTTCGGTTTGGCGCCGCTCCTGGTGGCCGAGGTCTTCCAGATCCTGAAGACCATCAACAAGGCCGACCGCGTCAGCGTGCTCCTGGTCGAGCAGAATGCCGCGCTCGCCCTCGAGCTGGCCGAATGGGCTTATCTGATCGAGACCGGGCGGATCGTCATGGCCGGCTCGGCCGCCCAGATCGGCGCCGATGAGGGCGTGCGCCGCGCCTATCTCGGCTACTGAGCGAGGAGACGATCTTGGAGCTGTTTCTGCATCAGCTTCTGGCGGGCATCGCCACCGGCGGCATCTATGCCTGCATGGCGCTGGCGGTGGTGATGATCTACCAGGCGATCGACCACTTCAATTTCGCCCAGGGCGAGATGGCGATGTTCTCCACATACATCGCCTGGCAGCTCATGCAATGGGGATTTCCCTATTGGCTGGCCTTCACCGCTACCGTCGTCATCTCCTTCATCGGCGGCGCCTTGATCGAGCGGGCCTTGTTCAAGCCCATCCGCACGGCACCGATCCTGAGCCAGATCGTGGTCTTCATCGCGCTCTTTTCCATTCTCAACAGCCTTGCCGGCTTCATCTGGGACTACACGATCAAGTCATTTCCGAGCCCATTCCCGGCCGAGCCGATCCTCGGCAACCGGCTGATCAGCGCCCATGACCTCGGCATGATCGGGGTGACCTTGCTGCTTCTGGCGCTGCTCTACCTGCATTTCCGCTACACGCGCTTGGGCCTTGCCATGCGGGCCGCGGCCGCCAATCCCGACTCCGCCAGGCTGGTCGGCATCCGTGTGGGATGGATGGTGGCGCTGGGCTGGGGCATGGCATCGGCAATCGGCGCGGTCGCCGGCATGATGATCGCGCCCATCGTCTTCCTCGAGCCCAACATGATGCTGAGCATCCTGCTCTACGGCTTGGCCGGTGCGGTGGTCGGCGGCTTGAACAGTCCCGGCGGTGCGGTCTTCGGCGGCTTCGCCGTGGGCGTGACCGAGAACCTTGCTGGCACCTTCGTGCCCGTGGTCGGCCGCGAATTGAAGCTCACGATCGCGCTCGTGCTCATCGTTTGCGTGCTCATGCTGCGGCCGGCCGGCCTCTTTGGCCGCGCCGCCGTCAGTCGCGTTTGAGGGCGCCGGTGCGTCACGACATCCCCGAAGGAATTACGGCGGCGCCGATGCCGTCCCTCGGGCTTTCCCTCGAGGCCTGGCAGCGCTTCGCCCTCATCGGCGCCATTCTCGTGGCCGCGGCGCTGCCGCTCTTAGTCAAGAACTTCACGGTCTTCCAGCTGACCCTGGTCATGGTCTACGCCATCGCCATCCTCGGCCTCAATCTCCTGACCGGGATCAACGGGCAGTTCTCGCTGGGGCACAGCGCCTTCTACGCGATCGGCGCCTACACCGCGGCGATCATGATGGATCGCTTCGATGCCTCCTATTTGCTGACCTTGCCGGCGGCCGGCATCATCTGCTTCGTTGCCGGCTTTCTCTTCGGGCTGCCGGCGCTCAGGCTGGAGGGGCTCTATCTGGCGCTCGCCACCTTCGCGCTGGCCGTGGCCACGCCGCAGCTCTTCAAGCTCTCTTTGATCGAGCGCTGGACCGGCGGCGTGCAGGGCATCGTCATCCAGAAGCCGGATGCGCCCTTCGGCCTGCCCTTGAGCCAGGACCAGTGGCTCTACTACTTCACCTTGGCGGTCGTCCTCGTGATGTTCTGGGCCGCGCGCAATCTGGTGGCGAGCCGCACGGGACGGGCCTTGATGGCGATCCGCGACAATCCGCTGGCCGCCGCGGCGATGGGCATCAACACCGCGGTCTACAAGTCGCTGGCCTTCGCGGTGAGCGCGCTCTACACCGGTGTCGCCGGTGCCTTGGGTGCCATCGTCATCCAGTTCGTGGCCCCCGACAGCTTCACCTTCTTCCTCGCCGTGAGCTTTCTCGTCGGCTTGGTGGTCGGCGGCGTCGGCTCGATCCCGGGCGCGCTCATCGGCGGCTTGTTCGTGCTGTTCGTGCCCAACATCGCCGAGGCGATCTCCAAGGGATTGGCTTGGGCGGTCTATGGCGTCATCCTGATCCTGGTCATCTACATCATGCCGAAAGGGGCGGCGGGGCTCGTCCGGCTCCTCGCTCGACGGTTTTTACGAGGGCTGTCGTCGCGTTCGTAACAATGGGAGGAAATGATGCAGACAAGACGTGCTCTCTTCGTCGCGGCGGCGGTCATCGCCGGCGCGGCGCTCGCCGGAGGCCCGGCCCTGGCGCAGAAAAAATACGATCCCGGCGCCAGCGACACCGAGATCAAGGTCGGCAACACCAACCCCTATAGCGGCCCGGCCTCGGCCTATGGGACCATCGGCAAGACCATCGAGGCCTACTTCAAGAAGGTCAATGCCGAGGGCGGCGTCAACGGCCGCAAGCTCACCTTCGTCACCTATGACGACGGTTACAGTCCGCCCAAGACGGTCGAGCAGGTGCGCAAGCTGGTGGAAAGCGACGAGGTGCTCTTGCTGTTCCAGACCTTGGGCACGCCGTCCAACACCGCCATCCACAAATACATGAACCAGAAGAAGGTGCCGCAGCTCTTCGTCGCCACCGGCGCTACCGTCTGGGGGGAGTACAAGGAATATCCGTGGACGATGGGCTGGCAGCCGAACTACCAGAGCGAAGGCCGCATCTACGCCAAATACGTCCTGGAGAAGCACCCCGGCGGCAAGATCGGCATCCTCTACCAGAACGACGACTACGGTAAGGACTACGTGAAGGGCTTGAAGGATGGGCTCGGCGCCAAGGCCTCGATGATCGTCTCCGAGCTGCCCTACGAGGTCGCCGATCCCACCGTCGACTCGCAGATCGTCAATCTGAAGGCCTCGGGCGCCGACATCTTCTTCAATGTGACGACGCCGAAATTCGCCGCCCAGGCGATCCGCAAGGCCTTCGAGATCGGCTGGAAGCCGGTGCATCTCCTCAACAACGTGTCGAACTCGGTCGGCTCGGTGTTGAAGCCGGCAGGGCTGGACGCCTCCACCGGCGTGCTCAGCACGGGCTATCTCAAGGATCCGACCGATCCCACCTGGAAGGACGATGCCGCCTTCAAGGCGTGGTCGGCGTTCATGGAAAAATACTACCCCGACGGCGACCGCACCTCGAGCTTCACCGCCTATGGCTATACGGTGGCGCAGACCCTGGTGCAGGTCCTGAAGCAGTCGGGCGACACGCTCACCCGCGAGAACGTCATGAAGCAGGCCGCCAGCCTGAAGAACCTCGAGCTCGGCATGCTCCTCCCGGGCATCAAGATCAACACCGCGCCGACCGACTTCTATCCGATCAAGCAGATGCAGATGCAGCGCTTCAACGGCGAGCGCTGGGAACTGTTCGGCCCGGTGATGAGCGGCGACATCGGCAGCTAGCGAACACCCCCCCAACCCTCCCGGGGGTGGACTCCGGGAGGGGGTACGAGGGCAGAGCCTCCTTCTCCCTCCCCTTTGACGGGGGAGGGCGGGGGAGGGGGTGGGGCTGTTGGCTCAGGCCTGTCCCATCGCCGCCCGTGTCTTCTTCGGCAGCTTGGCGAGGACCGTCTCGTAGGCGCGCTTGAGATAAGCCTCGAGCTCGTCTGCTGAGAGCGGCACGCTGTCGGTCGCGTTCACCCATTTGGCGCGCGCGAGATAGGGTGCGGGGCGGAAGCCGCCGAGCTCGGTCAAGAGCTGGAAGCCGAGATCGTCGCATTTGAAGGAGAGCGACGTCGGCTCCGCGCCGGGCGGGCGGAACACGGCGAACATCTTGCCGCCGACCTTGAGCACGCGCGCATCGCCCCACTGGATGGACTGCGTCGCCCCCGGCATCGACAGGCAATAACGCTCGAGCCGCTTCGGATTGAGCTTGGTTGGCATGGCGCCACAATACACCGGAGTTTCTGGAATGATGCGACGTGGCCGCTCGCGTCGGCCCCCACCCCGACCCTCCCCCACGCTTCGCATGGGGGAGGGGGTATGAGAGTGGCCACCCCTCTTACTCCCTCCCTCGCCGAAGGCGGGGGAGGGTCGGGGTGGGGGCCACTCGCTCCGGCAATATCCGCGCGAGGCCGGCTTTGAGCTGGGCGCGGCGCTCTTCGGAGCGACGGTCACGCCCCACGGACTGGCCGACGCCGAGATAGCGCTCGGCGATGTCGGCGCGGCCGAGCAGCTCCCGGCCGCGGCCGGCGAGCGCGATCCGCCCTTGCTCGATGACATAGGCGCGGTCGGCGATGGCGAGGCTCATCCGGGCGTTTTGCTCGGACAGCAGGATCGCCAATCCTTGCCCGCGGAGCCGTTCGATCAAGCGGAAGATCTCGCTGACCAGAGTCGGCGAGAGACCGAGCGACGGCTCATCCAAGACCAAGAGGCTGGGCTCGATCATCAAGGCCCGGGCGATCGCCAGCATCTGCTGCTGGCCGCCGGAGAGATTGCCCGCCGCCTCTCCCAGCCGCTCAAGGAGAACCGGAAACAGCCGGCAGACCTGCTGCATGCGGTCCTCCATGCCGGCAGCGCCCAGGCGACGGCGCGCCGTATAGGCGCCGAGCTCCAGATTTTCCCGGACGGTGAGGCCGGCCACGATCTGCCGTCCTTCCGGCACCTGCGAGATGCCGAGCATGACCCGCCGGCGCGCCGTCAACCGCTCGATCCTGGTGCCTTGAAACCGGATCTCGCCGGTGCGCGCCGGAACGATTCCGGCGATGGTTTTCGCGAGCGTGGTCTTGCCGGCGCCATTGGCGCCGATCAAGGCCACGATCTCGCCCGCCTCGACCGTAAGGTCGATGCCCCGGAGCACTGAGGCCTCGCCATAGCCGGCCTCGAGGGTGCGGATCTCCAGCATCAGGCGACACCCGCGTCCTGGCCGAGATAGGCCTCGATCACCCGTTTGTCGCGTTGGATCACCCTGGGCGGGCCATGGGCGATGAGTCGGCCCAGATCCAGCACCATGATCTCATCGGCGACATCCATCACCAGCGACATGTTGTGCTCGACCACCAAGATGGTGATGCCGCTGTCGCGGATGGCCCTGAGCAAGGTGGCGAGCTCGGCGGTCTCGCCGTCATTGAGCCCGGCCGCCGGCTCGTCCAGCAGCAGGAGGCGGGGCCCGGCCATCAGCGCGCGGCAGACCTCCACCAGCTTTTGCGCGCCCATGGGCAGGCTGGTTGCGGCGATGTCGGCGAATTCCCAGAGCCCCACCAGCTCGAGGAGATCCCGGGCGCGCGCCATCAGCCGCCCCTCCTCCCCGGCGCCGAGCCAGAGCATCTGCCGCAAGGGATGAGCTTGGACATGGCGATGCGCGCCGACCAGCACGTTCTCGAGCGCGGTCATGCCCGGGAAAACGCGCGCGGTCTGAAAGGTTCGGAGCAGGCCAAGATTCGCGATCGCGTTGGGGCTGAGGCCTGCCAGCGGTGTTCCATAGAGACGGATCTCGCCGGCATCGAGGTGGAAGAGATTGGTCGCGAGGTTGAACAGCGTGGTCTTACCTGCCCCGTTCGGTCCAATCAGCGCCACCAGGCTGCCGTCGGGCACGGTGAACGACACGCCATCGACGGCGGCAACACCGCCGAAGGCTTTGGCGATCCCCTTCGCCTCGAGTGCCGGCGCGCTCACGGCGTCTCTTCCCGGATTTGCGGCTGGGCCAAGGCGAGCGGCCGCTTTCGGCGGGAGGCGACCAGCGCTGCCAAGCCGCCGATGAGTCCGGACGGCAGATATTGGAAGGCGAGCACCAGGATGGCGCCTTCGGCCAAGGTCTTGTAGAGGGCGAGCGGCTGGAACAAGGTCGGGAGCAGCGTGATCAAGGCCGCACCGGCGAACCCGCCGACCAGGGTCGCCTCGCCGCCCAGCACCAGCATGGCGATCATCTCGAAGGAGCGGGGCGTGCTCACCATTTCCGGCGACAGGAAATGGAAGTCGAACGCATAGAGGCTGCCGGAGAGCGAGGCGAGTGCCGCGCCGACGGCGAAGGCGGCGATCTTGTGGCGGGGCACGTCGATGCCGAGGGCCGCGGCGGCGGTCTGGTCGGCCCGGAGCGCCTGGAGCGCCCGCCCGAAGCCCGAGCGCATGGTGCCGGTGAGTGTCACGACGAGCGCGACGACGATGGCGAGCACCAGGTAGTACATCGCCAAGGGCGAGCCGAAGTCGAACGGACCCACGGCGAAGGCGGGAATGCCGACGAGGCCGGAGGGCCCGCCGGTCAAATCGGTCAAGCCGACGGTGAGCGAGTCGATGAGGAGACCGAAGGTGAGCGTGGCCAACGCCAGATAAGCGCCGCGGAGCCGCATGGTCACCACCGACAGCAGGAGTGCCGCGGCGAGCGAGAGGAGGATGCCGGCGGCAATGCCGAGAAGCGGCGGAACGCCGTAGGTGGTCGCCAGGATCGCAGCCGTATAGCCGCCGATCGCCATGAAGCCGGATTGGCCGAGGCTCACCTGCCCGGCATAGCCCATGAGCACGTCGAGGCCGATAACGGCGACGAAGAGGATGAGCGTGATGGTGAGCGAGCTCAACAATCCGCCATCCTCGACCACGATGGGAAAGAGCACCAGCGCCAGCACCACGCTGAGGCCCGTCAGCGCCGCTCCCAGCCCGCGGAAGCGGACGATCGCCCGGTGCACGCGGGCTTCCTCGCGCACATCGTGGCGGCGGGCGACCGACGGCATGAACAAGCCCTGGGGCCGCCACAGGAGGACGACGAGGAGGAGGCCCAAGGCAAGCGCGTTGGCAAACAGCGAGGAGACATAGCCGGCGGCGAGCTGCTCGGCCACGCCGAGGAAGAGGCCGCCGGCGATGGCACCGGGAAACGAGCTCATGCCGCCGATGGCGACGGCGATAAAGCCGGCATTGGTGAAGAACCGGCCGCTGTCGAACTGCAAGGACATGATCGGCGCCACGGCGCTGCCGCCCAAGCCGCCGATGAACGCCGTCAAGGCGAAGCTGAGCAGGGTAAGCCCTCGCACATCGACGCCGACGAGGCGTGCGGCCAGAGGATTCTCGGCGCAGGCGATGAGCGCCTTGCCGGTTGCGGTGCGTGCGATGAGATACCAGGCGGCAAGGATGATCAGCCCCGAGATCCCGGCAATCCACAGCCCTTGGGAGGGAATGCGCACGCCCAAGAGCGCCACCGGCGCTTCGCCCGAGAAGGGCGGCACCGCATAGGGCTGGCTCCCCCAGACCAGCATGACGGCCCCTTCGATGGCGGTCAGCAGCCCCGCGGTCAGCATGAGCATGCTGCTGTTCGGGAGCCGCGCCAGCGCCGGAACGAAGGTGGCAGCCCCGATGGCAAGCCCGACGATGGTCGTGCCCGCCACCGCGGCCAGCACCGCCAGCGGCGCCGGCCAGCCGAAGCTCTCCTCGAAGGAATAGAGGAAGAGCGCGCCCAAAATGCAGAAGCCGCCCTGGGCCAGATTGATGATGCCGGTCACCCGGAAGACCAGCGACAATCCCAGGGCGATCACCGCGAACACGCTGCCCTGCACCAGTCCGCCGATGACGATCTGCGCGAGGTAGGTCATCGTGGGCCGCTATCTCTTGCACCCTCTCCCTTCGGGAGAGGGTCGGGGTGAGGGGAGGCATGTCCGGCTGCACCCTGTCTGCGAGTGATGCTTCCCCTCACCCCAGCCCTCTCCCGGTGGGAGAGGGGGGAAGACAGGAGAGCCGGAGTGAGCGCCTCACTTCTGCAAGGGCGCGCCGGCGGGCTCGCTCACGGGGATCCAGTTCTGCTTCGCCGGATCCCAGAGGGTCACCACCGCGTCCTCGACGTCGAGCCCGCGCTGCGCCACGCGCTCGAAATCATAGACGCCGTTGATCCCGGCATAACCCTTGAGGTGCAGGAGATGGTCGCGAAGCTGCACCGCGGTTGCCGTCGGGCCGACCTTGCGCAAGGCGTCCACGATGATCATGGTCGGATCCCAACCATGGGCCGAGGCGACGTCCGGCTTGGTGTTGGCGCCGTTGAAGGCGGCATCGAATTTTTCCTGCGCGGCGATCTCGCCTGGCGAGCGCTTGACGGTGGAGCCGTGGGTCACCCACTTCGCCGCCGGAATAAAGAGCTGCTTCGGCAGGAAGGCGGCGTATTGGGTCATCTGCGCATGGGTCATGTTGCCGTCGGTGGTTCCGACCGGCACCTCGAGCCCGGCCTGGACGATGCCCTTGAAGATGGTGGCGATCGGCGCGCCGGTGCTCCAGGCGATGAAGGCTTGGGGCTGGGCTGCCTTGACGTTCTCGATCTGCGCCGAAACCGACACGTCGCCGGGATTGAAATGCTCGCGGGTAACGAGCTGCACGGCGCGGTTCTCCTCCAGCTTGGAGGCGATCTCGATGCCCTTTTCGGCATCCTGTCCGCTCGCATCCGTGCTGGTCATGATCGCGATCTTGGTCCAGCCGCGCATGCGGAAATAGCGGATGAGGGCACGGGCGAGATCGTGAGTGGAGACGCTGGAGGTGAACATGTAGCTGCCGTCATTCGGATGCACGCCGGGAGAGAGGCAGTATTGGACCGGGCCGTTCTGCATCAAGGGCGCCATGGCGTTGCACATCGCCACCAAGGAGGAGCCGATGACCACCGGCGGGCGCTTGGCGATCGCCTGGTTGGCGAGCTGGACGGCGGTCTGCGGGCTCGACTGATCGTCCTGGAAGACGAGCTTGAGCGGCCGGCCTTGAATGCCGCCGCCATCGTTCACCACCTTCTCCACGAGCTGCATGGAGAGCTGCTCGGATTTGCCGAGGAAGGAGGCGCCGCCGGTCAAGGGCAAGATGGCGGTGATTTCGAATGGATCGGCGGCGCGCAAGTCCGCCGGGGACAGCAGCAGCGCCGCACCGGCGCAAAGAACCGGAAATGCCAGGCGTAGACTCATCGGGACCTTCATCGTCGTTCTCCCTGTTGCAGCTCTTCGTTCGTGGGCCTCACTCAGCCGCTCGTTGCCTGGCGCCTCCACAGCTCCCAGGCGCGATTGATCTGGCCGTCATTGGCGGCAGCCGCCGCGGCCGCCTCCTCCGCGTTGAGGTAGGTGACCGGTCCCAGCCGGAGCGCCTCGCCCTGCAACTTGGCGTTCATTTCGGTGTAGACCGCGCGGAACACCGCTTGTCTCAGGCTGCCGCCGACCACGGTCGAGCCATGGCCGCGCATCAAGACGGCGGCATGGGAACCGAGGGATCGGGCAAGCGCGGCGCCGAGCGCTCGGTTGCGGATCAGCATGTCGCTCGCCGGCCCCGCCGCCTCGCGGATCTCGAAGATGGGAGTGCCGGTCCCGAGGAAGCCGCACATGTGGCAGACAGGGCGCAAGGGCACGCCGCTCACGATGCCGAAGGGGATGACCGCCGGCGAATGGCTATGCACCACCGCGACCACGTCCGGCCGCAGCCGATAGATCTCGCTGTGGATGAACCGCTCGAGATAGGCGGTGCGGCTCTCGGAGCCGATCGCCTCGCCGTCCAAACCGAATTCCATGATGTCGGTCTCGCTCACCAGGGCCGGCGCCATGCTGCGCGCCAAGAGGAAGCGCTCGCGGTCCCGGTCGTGGCGCACGCTCACATGGCCGAATCCGTCGACGACGCCTTGGCGAAAGAGGATATGGTTCGCCGCGACCAGATCCTCGACCAGCCCGGGGGCGACCGCGGCGACCGCGGGGGACGCAGAGCCGGGTGCGGGTCTGCCGGCTCTTAGCGGCTCGGTGTCTGGCCGGTCGGGCATTGTTTCGCCTTGCGAGGGTCCGGGACCCCTATAGTCGAGCGAGACTTGCCGGCAATGTACAGAATATTCTCAGTCTGGCTGATCTAACCTTCGCAGTCGGTCCCTTCCAAGGAAGCATTCAGGCCATGGCGAAACTCAACCTCTCCGTCGCCGTCGGCGACTACGACAGGACGCGCCCGCTCGTCGACGGCCGGGTGCAGATCGACGGCGTCGATCCCGTGTTCATGACCTTGACGCCGGAAGAGATCTTCTTTCGCGCCTTTCGCCATGCCGAGTTCGACATCTCGGAGCTGTCGCTGAGCTCGTTCACCGTCAGGACCGCGCGCGGGGACAATCCCTATATCGGCATTCCCGCCTTCCCGTCGCGCGCCTTCCGCCACACCGCCATTTGCGTGCGCAAGGACCGCGGCATCGACGCTCCCGCCGATCTTCGCGGCAAGCGCATCGGCACGCCCGAATACCAGCTGACCGCCTGCGTGTGGGCGCGCGCGCTGCTCGAGGAGGAGTACGGGGTGAAGGCCTCGGAGATCCACTGGGTCAGGGGCGGCCTCGAGCAGCCCGGCCGCGAGGAGAAGATCCAGATCACGCTCCCGCCGCACATCCGGATCGAGTCGGCGCCATCCGGCAAGACGCTTTCGGGCATGCTGGAGGCCGGCGAGATCGACGGCATCGTCGCCCCCCGGGCGCCTTCCTGCTTCGAGCGCGGCCATCCTGAAGTGGGCTGGCTCTTTCCCGATCCGACGGCGACGGCCACCGACTATTATCGGCGCACCGGCATCTTCCCGATCATGCATGTCCTGGGCGTGCGTCGGCAGTTGGCCGAGCGGCACCCCTGGCTCCCGGCAGCGCTCCTCAAGGCCTTCGAGCAGGCGAAGCTCACCGCGCTTTCGCATCTGACCGACACCTCGGCCACCAAGGTCACCTTGCCCTTCGTCGAAGAGCAGCTCCGCCGCGCACGTGAGCTGATGGGCAAAGATTTTTGGTCCTACGGCGTGCCGCGCAACCGCGTGGTGCTCGATGCCTTCCTCAAGCACCACCACGCCCAGGGCCTCTCGCCCCGGCGCGTGACCATCGAAGAGCTGTTCCATCCCGCCACGCTCGAAGCCCACAAGATCTAAGGCCCCACAAGATCCAAGCCAGGGAAGAGACACCCATGAGCAAGGCCGCGCCTTTGACGAAGCACTCGGCCGCCCACCCGCCGCTCGGGCCGATCAAGATCAGGGCCATCCGTTCCGTACCCCTGATCGGCGATACCCCGAAAGGCGGCTGGTCGGCGGAGATCAAGCCGGAGGAATCCATCCACGCGCTGATCGCCGTCCACACCGACGCCGGCATCACCGGCTTCGGCAGCGTCTATACCGATGGGCGGCTGGTGGCCGCCGGGCTCAAGGTGCTGGAGCGCCACGTTCTCGGCGAGGACGCGTTGCAGCCGGAACGCGTCACCGAAAAGCTCAATCAGAATTCCTTCTGGATGGGCCGCGGCGGCACGCTGACCCACGTCATCAGCGGCATCGACATCGCGCTCTGGGACATTCTGGGCAAGGCCACCGGGCTTTCGATCAGCCGGCTCCTGGGTGGGCGCCACCGGGAGCGGGTGCAGCCCTATTGCTCGCTCCTCATGGAGGAGCCGAAGGGGATGCACAAGCTCATCAGCGAATATCGCAAGAAGGGTTTCACCGCCTTCAAGATCGGTTGGGGGCCGTTCGGCCGCCGCGGCGACCCGAAGCTCGATCGCGCCATCGTCAAGGCGGCCCGCGATGCTGCCGGCGAGACCGCGAAGCTCTTCGTCGATCCCGGCGGCAGCGATGCCTATTGGCCGAACGGTCTGAAATGGGCGCTCCGCACCGCCGAAATGCTGCAGGAATTCGAGATCGGCTGGTTCGAGGAGGCGCTCAGGCCGGATGCCATCGATGATTTCTGCGAGCTCCGACGCCAGAGCCCGGTGCCGATCGCCGGCGGCGAGGTCTTGACCCGACGCCAGAGCTTCATCCCGTGGCTCGTTCGCGGCGCCTTCGACATCGTGCAGCCCGACGTGACCAAGGTCGGCGGCATCAGCGAGCAGCGGCGCATCGCCTGGATGGCCTACGATTTCGGCGTCAAATATATCGGCCATGGCTGGAACACCGCGCTCGGGCTCGCTGCCGATCTGCAGATGGCGACGGCCTTCCCCGAGACCGATCTGGTGGAGTTCATCGGCGGCAGCCCCTATCTCGATGGAATCACCGAGGAGCCGTTCAAGCTCGACCGCGAGGGCTACCTCACGATCCCGGACGAGCCCGGCCTCGGCGTCGCCCTCTCCCCAGGCAAGCTGAAGCGCTACACGGCGAATCCGGCGGCACTGTTCGGGTAACCGACGAAGGCCCCACCCTAACCCTCCCCCAGCCATGCTGGGGGAGGGAGCTAGAGGCGCGCCGACAGACCCCCTCCCCCATGCGCAGCGTGGGGGAGGGTTGGGGTGGGGGCTCCTGCCGCCATCTGCTGCACCTTACGGAATGGTGTAGCGCTGCAGGGAGATCTGCTTGCCGTTTGGCAGGGTGACGGTGGCATTCTGATCGGCGAGCGAGGTGGCCGGCCTCAGAAGAAGGTGAACCGCGTCAGCGCGATCTGCTTGCCGTTGGGCAAGGTCAGGGTCGCCGTAGTCGACGAGGTGAACTGGATCGTCGCTGATCCCTTGGTCGCGTATAGCGTGGTCGAGCCGGACGAACCGGTCACGGTCGGGCCGTTGACGTATTCATAGAGCGTGCCTGACCAGCTAGAGGTCGAGCTGCCGGTCTGGACGTTCTGCCCGGAGGTGTTGGCGTACCAGTTGCCCTGGCCAGAGGTGTAGGTCGAGCCATAGGCGTAGCCGACCATGAAGTAATTGGAATAGGTGGTGCCGCCGGAGGTGACGGTACCCTGGTTCTCGATGAACCAGCCGGTGCCGGAATAGCTGGACGACCACCACCAGCCGGTCTGCGGCGCCCAGCTCGGCGCCGACGACACGGTCGATCCCGAGATCGGGAAGCGCGTCAGGCTGTAAGTGGTGGCGCTGCCGCTCGTCGGCGTGATCGCCACCGTCGCCGTCGTGCTCGAGGTCACGGTGAGCGTGAAGGTGCCGGCGACCGAGCTCGAGGTGGGGCTGGTGGAGGCGACGCCAATGTTGCTGAGCGTGGTGCCGCCGGAATAGGCGGTGAGATCACCTGTACATGTGGTAGTCGTCAAGGTGCAGCTCACCACGTACCAGAGGTCGGCACCGGTCGAGTCGTAGGTGTAGATGCCGATAAACATGGAGGAGCCTTGCACCTCCATGCCGAAGCCGCGCCCGCTTGCCGTAGATGTGTACCAGAACCCCGTGTTGGGCGTGGTCAACAGCGTGGTGCCGGTGGCCACATTGGTCGAGCCGCGATAGCAGCCGATGAGGTACGGGAAGCTTTCATTCGCGTGATAATGATAGACGCTGCTCGTCGTGCCGGTGCTGTCGGTCACGCTGTGGGTGTGGCCGTGGCAGACGTCGAGGTCGGAGTTGGTGACCTTGGCGCCGCTGTTGCCCCACGGGCCATAGATGCCGTAGCCGTCGAAGATCCAGCCAATCTGGGTGGAATGCTGGGAGGCCGAGCCGTTGTCGGTGAGGCAGGGCGACAGGTGATGGTAGTGGATTTGTCCGGCGGAATCCGGATGGCCCTCGCAGGCGTCGAACATCTCCTCGATCAGCGGATCGTATCCGTCGGCGTCGAGCGGGTTGTAGAACACCTCCCCGCTGGTGCTGATGCCGATGGCACCCATGCCGACGCAGGTCGGGCTCGAGCTGTAGGTGGGCGAGGCCGGCGGCGCGAAGTATTGCCGGACGCTGGCGATCGAGTTGGGGTTCTTGTCGTAGGTGTAGGCCGAGTCGGATGAGGAGATCGGGAACGTGCCCGTGGTGTGGGAGGGCAGGCCATTGCCCGTGAGCAGGCGCTGCGCGCCGGAGACGACCGCCTTGTAATAGGAGGTCCAGCTTACCGTGCCGCTCACCACGGGCTTGCTCGCGTAGGAGAGCGTGCCGGTCGAGGAGTTGACCCAGGACGGCAGGGTTGTCCTGGTGGTGACCTTGCTGAAGGAGCAGGAATAGATCGTGTTCTGGGCGGCTGCGTTGGTCGCGCGGCCGTCGATGGCCGTCGAGACTGTGGTGCCCTGGTCGTGCCAGGAGCTCGCCGCCTTGGCTGAGACGTGGCCAAGCGCCAGCACCAAGGCGATCAGGATCGACGCAGCAAAGCCCTTCCGCATGAGGTCCCCCCAAACGTTCGATCATTGGACCGGCACGGCCCTGATTGGGTTGGAGTTCCACCCAATCCTCATTGCCGAAAGATAGCCGAAAATACCTTCTAAGGAAGCCAGCTCCTGTGACCGCCATCACAATCGACGATACGGGGGCTCCCTCGCTCGCAGGACTGGCGCCAAGGCGACGAGCCGCCAAGTTGCCGGGTGCAAGAAGGTCGTATGCGGCAGCTAATACTAAGGCCGTCGATCCCTAGCGGCACGGGCTCCGCATCATCGCGCTCGAGGCGTGGGCGCATCGCGCACGCTCCTGTGTTATAAGCATCACAGCCTGATTGGGCTGGATCACGGAGCGAGCCGAACAAGCCACAGATGGAAACACCACCACTCAGCTGCCAAAAATGCCCGGGCCTCTGCTGCAAGATGGCGGGCTATGTCGAAGTGAGCCGGCGCGACACGCAGCGACTGGCCAAATTCCTCGGCCTCACCAAGCGGGAGTTCGAGGAGAAGCACATCGTCAAGAAGATGCGGAACAGGGCGAAGCTGATCAAGACCTGGGACAAGACCTGCCAGTTCCTCACCGACGGTCGGCGCTGCAGCGTTTATGCCGCCAGGCCCACGCTCTGCCGGCAATACAATTGCTGGGAGGACGAGGACACCACCGTCTATGAATATGCGAGCTTCGTGCAGCTCTCGGTCAAGCGGTTGCGCAAGCTGGAGAAGGACGGCTAGCCGGCGCGGCTCTCTCGACGCATGGACATCGAGCTCACCATCAACGGAGAGAGACGGCGGTTGAGCGCGGCAGAGACGGCGCCGCTGTTGGACGTGCTCCGCAATCATCTGGATCTCAAGGGCGCGCGCTATGGCTGCGGCTTGGAGGAATGCGGGAGCTGCATGGTGCTCGTCGACGGCGCACCGGTCCATGCTTGCAGCCGGGAGGTGGGCTCCGTCGCCGGCAAGCGCATCACCACCGTCGAAGGCTTGGGCACGCTGGCCAAGCCCCACCCCTTGCAGCAGGCCTTCCTCGACGAGCAGGCAGGCCAATGCGGCTACTGCCTTTCGGGCATCCTGGTCTCGGCCAAGGCGCTCCTCGACCGCAATCCCGCCCCGAGCCGGACCGAGATCGCCCAAGCCCTCGACCGGCATCTCTGCCGCTGCGGGGCGCATCAGCGGATTCTCCGTGCGGTCGAGCGCGCCGCTTCCGTCCTGCGCGGGCATGCCCGATGACGGCGCCGAGCCTGCCGGCGAGCCTCATCGAAAATCCGGCGCTCGATCGCTGGATCCGCTTCCTCGCCGATCGCACCGTCAGGGTCGCCACCGGCAAGGTGGAGCTGGGGCAAGGCATCGTCACCGCCATTGCCCAGATCGCGGCCGAGGAGCTGGACGTGCCGGTTGACCGCATCCGCGTGCTCTCCGGCGACGGCGCCGAAGGGCCGGACGAGGTCTACACCACTGGCAGCCAATCCATTGAGGTTTCTGGCGCTTCGGTCAGGCTGGTCTGCGCCGAGGTGCGCCAGCGCGTTCTCGCTCGCCTGGCGCAGCGGCTGAACTGCGGACGCGACGAGCTCGCCGTCGCCGAAGGCCGCTTCTTCCATAATGGAACGCCCACGGGTCACGACTATTGGAGCTTCGCGCCCGAGGTCGATCTTGAGAGCAAGATCACCGGCAGGGCTGCCACCAAGCCGGTCGCCGCCTATCGCCTGGTGGGCACGAGCCTGCCGCGGCTCGACCTGCCGGCGAAGCTCGCCGGCGGCGCCTTCATCCACGACATGGTCCGCCCGGACATGCTGCACGCCCGGGTGCTGCGACAGCCCGCGCGCGGCGCCAGCCTAACGAGGCTCGACGAAGCCGCGATCTGCCGGGCTGCCGGCGGCGAGCTCACCATTCTGCGCCTGGGTGAGTTCGTGGCCTTCCTCGGTCCGGACGAGACGACTGTGCAGAGGGCGGCGATGGCGGCACCCGCGCATGCGGAGTGGTCGAATGCGCGCCGGCTGGATCCGGCATCGGCTGAGGCCGCCTGGCTCAAGAGCCAGATATCCAACGACCGGCTGGTGGGGGCGCCGGTGCCGGAGACGCCGCCCAACCGGCCCTTCGAAGCGACATATTCCAGGCCCTATGTCGCCCATGCCTCGTTGGCGCCGTCCTGCGCCTTGGCCGAGTTCCGCGACGGGCATCTGACGATCTGGTCGCATGGGCAGGGCATGCATCCCTTGCGGCGCAACGTTGCCGCCGCCCTCGGGCTGGCGCCGGATGCGGTCTCGGCATTTCACGTCCAAGGTGCGGGCTGCTACGGCCATAACGGCGCCGACGACGCGGCGCTCGATGCCGCTGTCATCGCGCGGGCAGTACCGAACCGCAGCATCCGCCTGCAATGGCGCCGCGAAGACGAGTTCGGCTTCGAGCCGTTGGGCTCGGCCATGCTGATCACGCTCAAGGCCGATCTCGACGAGAGCGGCCGGCCGCAGGACTGGACGACCGAGCTGTGGAGCGGCACCCACACCCAGCGCCCGGGCACCGGCGGCGGCAATCTCTTGGCGAGCGAGGCGCTCCCCAATCCGCCCCCCGAGCCGGTGCCGCAAGATCCGCCGGAGGCAAGCGGCGGCGGCGCCACCCGCAATGCGGTGCCGCTCTACGACATTCCCCGGCACCGCATCCTCCATCACCTGGTGTCGCGGCCGCCGGTGCGCACCTCGGCGCTGTGCGGGCTCGGCGCCCTGCCCAACATCTTCGCCATCGAAAGCTTCATCGACGAGCTGGCGCTCCGCTTGGGCGAGGACCCCGTCGCCTATCGGCTTTCGATTCTGTCGGAGCCGCGCGCCCGGCGCGTCATCGAGACCGTGGCCAGGCGCGCCGATTGGGCCGGGCGCGGGCCGGGAGGCAGCGGTGCCGGTCTCGGCATCGGCTTCGCCCGCTACAAGAACCGCTCTGCCTACGCCGCCGTTATCGCCCAGGTCGAGGTGGACGAGAGCGTCCGTCTCCAGCGCATCTGGTGTGCGGCCGATGCCGGCCTGGCGATCAACCCCGACGGAATCATGAACCAGCTCGAAGGCGGCATCCTGCAGGCGGCGAGCTGGACCTTGAAGGAGCAGGTGCGCCTGGATGAGGGCGGCATTGCGTCGATTTCCTGGGCCTCATACCCGATCCTCCGCTTCAGCGAGGTTCCTGAGCTCGTCATCGACCTGGTGGAGGCCTCCGAGCATCCGGCGCTCGGCGTCGGCGAATGCACAGTCGGACCCACCGCGGCCGCCATCGGCAATGCGGTGGCCCATGCGCTCGGCACCCGCATCCGCGACATGCCGCTCTCCCGCGAGCGCATCATGGCGGCGCTGCTGAAGTAGGAGCCGCGCGTTTCGTAGGCGCCGCACGCCCCCTCCCTAACCCTCCCCCACCTTCGGCGGGGGAGGGCACGCGAGGGCCGAACGAATTGTCTTTGACTCCCTCCCCCGCGCATAAGCGTGGGGGAGGGCAGGGGTGGGGGCATTCGCAGGTCGAAGGCGGAATCCGTTGGCCTGCTCGACGTGCGATACGGCCGAGAGCGGCCTCACACCTTCTCGAAGTCGATGCGCTCGTCGACCGGCAGGCCTTGCAGATAGCGCCTGAGGCAATCGAGACCCATCTCGATGGCGCCCATGCGCACCCAGTCGCGGCCGCCCAGAATGCGAGCCCGGCGCCAGGCGGCGTTCTTGGCGGTGGCGATCGCCAGGCAAATGGTGCCGCCGAACTCGAGCCGGTCGGCGCCTTCGTCGAGATCGACCAGGACCGCCAGCCCGTGGCTGGCCTTCGCCTGGGCGCGAACCGCGCCGGCGACGGCGACGGCCGTCTCGGTCGTGAGCGCGTTTGCCTGCAAGGCGCCATCGAGCCCGATGGCGGCGCCGAGCTCGCCGAGATCCCGGGCGACGATGCCGCGGCGAAAGATCGTCTCGGCGCCGGCGAGATGCGCGATGCGTCCGGCGATCTGGCCGCTGGTGAAGGTCTCGGCGACGGCGAGCGAGCTGCGTTCGGCCTTGAGTGCCGCCAGGATCACGCCCTCCAGGGTCTGGTCGTCCTCGGCCAGGATGAAATTGCCGAGACGCTTCCTCACCTCGTCTTGCACCGGCGCCAGCTTCAGCTGCACATCGTCCCTGTCGGTGCCGCGCACCGTGAGCTTGGTCTCGAGCTGGGGATAATGCGCGCGGAAGCCCAGCTTGACGCTGCCGTCGGGCACGATCTCCTCGACCCCGGCCAGCATGGTATCGACATGGGACTCGCCGAGGCCATAGGAATGGAACCGCTTGAGATGGATCGCGGTCTGCTTGCCGCTCCGCGCCAAGAGCCGGGGGAGGATCTGCTCCTCCAGCATGCGCTTCAGCTCTCTCGGCACGCCGGGGGTGAAGAAGAAGCGCGCCTTGCCGATATCGAGGGCAAAGCCGCAGGCGGTGCCGATGGGATTGTCCAGAACCTCCGCGCCCGCCGGCAGCATCGCCTGCTTCTTGTTGTTGGGCGGCATCACCCGGCTGCGGCGAAGGAAGTACTCCTCCATCTTGGTGAGCCATTCCTGGCTCAGCACCAGCTCGACGCCGGCGGCCCTGGCGGCGATCTCCTGGGAGAGATCGTCGACCGTGGGGCCGAGCCCGCCATTGACGATCACCGCCTGGGCGCGCTCGCCCGCCAGGCGGAAGGCCTCGAGGAGAGTCTCGCGATCGTCGCCGACGGTCGTTCCCCAGAACACCGACAGCCCGGCATCCTCCAGCCGCTGGCTCATAGAGCTGAAGTTGCTGTTGACGATCTTGCCGGTCAGCACCTCGTCGCCGGTGCAGATGATCTCGATGCGCATGCTCCACCCCTATCACGGGGAATCGCGAGGGCAAAGGCCCCAATGCATATTATGGCGCAGCGGCCTTGATCTGCGCATCCGCGTCTCGCATCCTGGCTCCTCATCGAAGGCATCGCCAGCACGGGACTTAGAGTATGACGCGAAAGCTTCGTTCGCTGATCGCCTTCAATCCCGGCAATCGTCCCGATCTCCTGAGCGACGGGCAGATCGAGGCCTTGGCTGGGATGACCGATCTGCTGCGCCGCGCACCGGTCCTCGACTGGAGAGATCCCGCCATCCAGCCATTGCTGCATCGCACGGAAATCCTGGTGACGGGATGGGGGGCGCCCAAAATCGATGCGGTGCTGCTGGACGCCATGCCGAAGCTCGGCCTCATCGCCCATCTCGCCGGCTCGGTCAAAGCCATGCTCGATCCCGCCATATGGCGGCGCGGCATCGCCGTCGTCAATGCGGTTGCCGGCAACGCCGTGCCGGTCGCGGAGTTCACGCTGGCCGCGATCCTCTTCGCCAACAAGCAGGTGTTCCGCCTCAACCGGGTCTATCGCGAGCGCCGCGCCATGGCCAAGCCTTGGAGCAAGCTGGCGCCGGGGCTGGGCAACTACCGCAAGGTGGTCGGCATCATCGGCGCCTCGCGGGTTGGCCGGCGTGTCATCGCGTTGCTGCGACCCTTCGATTTCACCGTCCTTCTCGCCGATCCCTATGTCGCGGCGGAGGACGCGCGCCAGCTCGGCGTCGAGCCCGTCCCGCTCGATGAGCTGCTGGCGCGTTCGGATGTGGTGAGCTTGCACGCCCCCTCGACTCCGGCAACGCGCACGCTGATCGATCGCCGCCATTTGGCGCTCATGCGCGACGGCACGGTCTTCATCAACACCGCCCGCGGTGCCTTGGTGGATCAGGACGCCTTGATCGAGGCGACGCGCTCCGGGCGTCTCGATGCGATCATCGATGTGACCGAGCCGGATGAGCTGCCGCCGGACTCGCCCCTCTACGACATACCCAATGTATTCCTGACGCCGCACATTGCCGGGGCCCAAGGCCGGGAGACCGAACGGATGGTCGAGCTCGTCTTCGCCGAGATCGAGCGCTATCTGCGGGGCAACGCGCTTCAGCATAGGGTCGAGGCGGTCGATCTGGAGCGTTTGGCATGATGAGCGCTACTCCTCTGGCGCTTGGCCTCTGCTCGGTCACCTTTCGCGGCCTCGCACCCGCCCAGGTGATCGAGCTGGCGGCGGCCAACGGCGTCGCCGGCATCGAGTGGGGATCGGACAAGCATGTTCCGCCCGGCGACCTCGAGGCCGCGCGCCAAGTGGCCAGGCGCTGCCGCGACCTGGGGATCCGGGTCTCATCGATCGGCTCCTATGTCGAGGCCGGCGCCACCACAGGTCAGCCCTTTGCCTCCGTTCTCGATCTCGCAGAAGCCATGGGCGCCCCCACGATCCGGGTCTGGGCCGGCAAGCGCGGCGTCGGCTCCGAGGCGGCGAGTGCCGGCGACCGCCAGGCCGTGGCCGACGCGCTCAAAGGGATGGCGAGCCGTGCCGCCGAGCGCGGCGTTGCGGTCGGCCTCGAGTTCCATCCGGGAACGCTTACCGACACTCTGTCGTCCACCCTCGACCTCCTCAGCGCGGTCGATCACCCCAACCTCACCACCTATTGGCAGCCGCGCCCGGGGATCGGGCGGGCGGAGGCGCTGGATGAGGTGGCGGCGCTCGACGGCAAGATCTCGCATTTCCATGTCTTCTCCTGGACGGCGGCGAAGGAACGGCTGCCCTTGATCGCCCACGAGGCATTCTGGCTGCCGGTGCTGCGTCGTGCCCTTGCCAACTCGCTTGGCGCGCCCATGCCGCGATATGCCATGCTGGAATTCGTCGCCAATGACGATCCCGCCGCCTTCCGTGCGGATGCGCGCACGCTCGCCGGCTGGATCGCATCGGTCACCGAGCGATGAGCCGAGATCTCGGCTTTCGGCCGCTCAGCGGCAACCCCTTCCGCAGCCGAGCGGATGTCGCTGCCGCGGTCGAGGCGCTCTTCCAGCCGCTGCGGTCCTGCTTCAGCCCGGGCCGCGCGCGGGTGCGGGTCGCCACCAGTGCTGCCCGCTTCGACGAGGCGGCGGCCGAGCTCGAAGGCTTCTCCCGGCCGCTCTGGGGTCTGGTGCCGCTCGCGGTCGGCGGCGGCACCAGCGATGCCTGGGAGCTCGTTTGCCAGGGACTCGCCAGCGGCAGCGATCCGAGCCATCCCGAATTCTGGGGTTGGACCGAGGAGCGCGACCAACGCATGGTCGAGATGGCGGCGATCGGCTTCGCGTTGGCCCTGGTGCCGGAGCTGGTCTGGGAGCCTTTGCCGTCCCGCGTGCGCGACAATCTCTTGCGCTGGCTCTCCGGCATCAACGAGCATGAGACCGTCGACAACAACTGGCGCTTCTTCCGCGTTTTGGTGAATCTCGGTTTGCAGCGCGTCGGCGGCCCCTGGCGTCGGGACCTGGTGGCCGATGCGTTGGCCAAGCTCGACCGTTTCTATCTGGGCGACGGCTGGTACCGCGACGGCGAGCGTTGCCAGCTCGACTACTACGTGGCCTTCGCCTTCCATTTCTACGGCCTCATCTATGCGCGCCTCGCGCAAGAGTGGGACCAGGAGCGAAGCGCCACCTACCGCGAGCGGGCTCGTCTTTTCGCCCGGGATTTTCGCCATTGGTTCGGCCGCGACGGTGCGGCCATCCCCTTCGGCCGCAGCTTGACCTACCGCTTCGCCCAGGGTGCGTTCTGGGGCGCGCTCGCCTTCGCCGATGTCGAAGCCCTCCCCTGGGGCGAGGTCAAGGGCCTCTATCTCCGCCATCTCCGCTGGTGGTCGGACAAGCCGATCGCCGATCGCAACGGCGCGCTCACCATCGGCTACAGCTATGCCAATCTCCTGATCTCGGAGGAGTACAACTCGCCGCAGTCGCCCTATTGGGCGATGAAGGCATTCCTGCCGCTCGCGGTCGCCGGCGAGCATCCGTTCTGGCGGGCCGAAGAGACGTCGTCGATGCTGCCGTCGCTCTCGGTGCAAAAGCATGCCGGGCTTGTCCTGCAAGAGGATGAGACCCACGCGGTGATGCTGTCGTCCGGTCAGACGAACCGGCTCGCCCGGCAGGGCACGGCGAAATATGCGAAGTTCGCCTATTCCTCGCGCTTCGGCTTCAGCGTCGAGAGCGGTTGGGGCGGGATCGATCACGGCTGCTACGACAGCATGCTTGCCGTCGCCCTCGCCGATGTCCCCGATCAGTATCGGGTTCGCGAAATCGCCGAGGAGACCGCGCAGTCAGGTGGTTGGCTCTATTCCCGCTGGAAGCCCTGGGCCGAGGTCGAGGTCGAGACTTGGCTCGTCCCCGTCGATCTGCCGTGGCTCCTGCGCATCCACCGATTGCGCAGCGAGCGGGCGATCCTGACCAAAGAGGGCGGGTTCGCCGCCGATCGCACCGGATCGACCCATGCCGATCGGGAGTTCTTGTCGCCGACCGAAGTGCAGGAGATCCGCATCGATGCCGCCGGCGGCATCCTCGGCATCCGCGACCTCGCGCTTGCCGGCCGCGCACCCGGGCGCCTTGCGGCGACGGCCCGGCCCTTGCCGAACACCAATCTCATCAGCTCCCGCACCATCATGCCGATGCTGCTGGGTCGCCATGCGTCTGGCCGTCATCTCATGGCAACGGCGGTGTTCGCAACCCACGGCAAGGATACCGCCGATCGTCTTTGGCCGAAGCCGCCGGTCGTACCGCAAGGTCCGTGGTTCGACGATTGAACCATGCCGCGCGCCCTGTTCGCACCGGGAGCGCAACTCGCGTAGGATGCGGGGCATGATCCTGGTCGGTCAGTACGACTCTCCCTATGTGCGCCGGGTGGCGGTGTCGCTGCGCGTGCTGGGCTATGCCTATGTGCACGACAAAAGCTCGGTCTTCGCCGATTTCGACGCGATGCGCCGGATCAACCCCTTGGGCCGCGTTCCTTCGCTCATTCTCGAAGGTGCGACGGTGTTGATCGACTCGGCTGCGATCCTGGACTGGCTCGATCAGTCCGTCGGACCCGCAAAGGCGCTCATCCCGCAGGGCGGCGAGGCGCGGCGGCGGGCGCTCGGCTTCATCGCGCTGGCGACCGGCGCCATCGACAAGATCGGCGCCGAGGCCTATGAGCGCCTCATCCGTCCGTCCGCCTATCGCTGGCCCGAATGGATCCAGCGCTGCCGGACCCAGGGCCAAGGCGCGCTCGACGCGCTGGAGCGCGAGGTCTGGCCGGAGTCTGCGGGGCTCGACCAGGCGCAAATCACCACGGTCTGCATGATCCGCTATGTGCGGATGGCCGACCCCGAGCTCATGCCGGAGGGACGCTATCCAGGCCTGGACGCGCTCTCCCGGCGCCTGGAGGCGAAGCCGGAATTCCAGGCGACATACCCAGCCGACTACGTCGTGCCGCGGGGGGAGTGACCGGCCTCCGAATACCGCATCCGGCAGAACGGGAACAATGCCCCCACCCCGACCCTCCCCCACGCTCCGCATGGGGGAGGGAGTAGGCGGCATACCTGCTCCCTCCCCTGCCGCTTCAGGCGGGGGAGGGTGAGGGTGGGGGCACTCGGAAGGGCAGGTGAGGCCTTGGCACATCTGCGCCGATTTGGCACATAGACGGCGCCTTTTGCATCGGCGATAGGCCGAAGCGGCATGGAGCATCGGAGCATGGCGGCGAGCGAGGCGGCGAGTGCGGATACGGCGCGGGACTTCCTCCGCGACCTCGTCGAGGCAGACGTCGCTGCCGGCCGTGCCCAGGAGGTGGTGACCCGCTTCCCGCCGGAGCCCAACGGCTATCTCCATATCGGGCATGCAAAATCGATCTGCCTCAATTTCGGCATCGCCCGGGAATTCCGCGGCCGCTGCCATCTGCGCTTCGACGACACCAATCCGACCAAGGAAGAGCAGGAGTACATCGACGCCATCATGGCCGATGTGCGCTGGCTCGGCTTCGACTGGGGCACGCATCTCCACCATGCCTCCGACTATTTCGAGCAGCTCTACGGCTGGGCGGCGCATCTGATCGGCGCCGGCAAGGCCTATGTCGACGATCTCCCGGTGGAAGAGATGCGCGCCATGCGCGGCTCCTTGACCGAGCCCGGCCGCGACAGTCCTTACCGGGAACGATCGGCGGCGGAGAATCTCGATCTCTTCCGGCGCATGCGCGCCGGCGAGTTCCCGAACGGCGCACGGGTGCTCCGCGCCAAGATCGATATGGCCGCCGGCAACATGAACCTGCGCGACCCCGTGCTCTACCGCATCCTGCACGCGCGCCATCCGCGCACCGGCACCAGCTGGTGCATCTATCCCACCTACGATTTCGCCCATGGCCAGTCGGATGCGATCGAAGGGATCACGCACTCGCTCTGCACCTTGGAATTCGAGGATCACCGGCCGCTCTATGATTGGCTCCTCGACAACCTCCCGGCGCCGTCGCGGCCGCGGCAATATGAGTTCGCGCGCCTCAACCTCACCTACACGGTCCTCTCCAAGCGGGCGTTGACCGAGCTGGTGCGGGCGGGGCACGTCGAGGGCTGGGACGATCCGAGGATGCCGACCTTGGCGGGCTTGCGCCGCCGCGGCGTGCCGCCGGCCGCCATCCGCGATTTCGTTCGCCGCGTCGGCGTGGCGCGGGCGAACAGCGTCGTCGACATCGCCATGTTCGAGAACTCGATCCGCGAGCTGTTGAACAAGACGGCCTTGCGGCGGATGGCGGTGCTGAGACCGCTCAAGATCGTGCTCGAGAACTATCCCGAAGGTGCCACCGAGGAGCTGCGCGCGGTCAATCATCCCGATGATCCCGGCGCCGGCACCCGGCCGATCCCCTTCGGCCGCGAGATCTATATCGAGCGCGACGACTTCATGGAGAGCCCGCCGAAGAAGTTCTTTCGCCTGGCGCCCGGCCGCGAGGTCAGGCTCCGCTATGCCTATCTCATCACCTGCCAGAGGGTGGTGAAGGACGCCGCCGGCGAGGTCATGGAATTGCGCTGCACCTACGATCCGGCCACCCGCGGCGGCGATACCCCCGACGGGCGGAAGGTGCAGGCGACCCTGCACTGGGTGGCAGCGGCGAGCGCCGCACCGGCCGAGATCCGGCTCTATGAGCCGCTCTTCCGGCGGCCGGACCCGGGTGCGGCGGGCGACCTTGCTGCCGATCTCAATCCCCAGTCCCTTGAAGTGCTGCAAGGAGCCGTGGTCGAGCCCGGGCTCGCCGCCAGCAATGCCCCCGACCCGGTGCAGTTCGAGCGCCAGGGCTACTTCTACCCCGATCGAGACTCCGCACCCGGCCGCCTCGTCTTCAACCGCACCGTCGGCCTCCGCGACAGCTACGCCAAAGCGCAGGCTGCGCCGCGCCAAAGATAGGAATTCACCACGGAGGCACGGAGGACACAGAGTGAAGAAGTCATAGCCGCGCTTTGCGCGGAGAACAATTCACTCGGCGCCCTCTGCGCTCCTCAGCGCCCTCAGCGGTCAACCGTCCTCGTCTCCGTGCTCTCGTCGGGCCGGTCTTCGCGGCCCCGACCTCCGTGGTGAATTCCTTCAGCCCCTGAGCGGCGAGAGATCCACCGTGGCGGCGGTGAACAGGCCGCGCACGAAGCCATGAGCTGCCTTGGCTTGTCCTTCGGTCCAGCCGCCGAAGGCGGCATTGGCGAAGAACTTGGCCTCGATCTGGGCCCGGTCCAGCCGCTCATGGGCGCCGCCGCGGAGATGCGCCTGGCGCTCCTCGAGGATGCGTCCGTCGCGGAGCCGGACGCGGACGTGCCCCGTATAGTCGTTGGGGTAGGGGTTGTCGGGATCGATCACGTAGCCGACCTTGCCGGCAAGCGTGCGCAGGCGCTCGTCCGCGACCGCGGCTTCGGTGAAGGCGGCAAGTCCGGCATCGCCGGTCACCAGAGCGAGCGCCACGCAGAAGGGCGTGGAGAATTTCGCCGCATAGGCATTGGGGGGAGATTGCTTTGATGCGAGCGGCTCCCACAGCCGATGCACCGTACCTTCGGCCACCTCGCAGACGATCGAGGCTACATCCTCGGCCTTGACGCCGCGCTTGGCGAGCCTCGCCGCGCAGTCGATGTAGGGATGGGTCATGGTGCCGCAGGCATAGGGCTTGAAGGCGATGGTCGCTGCATGCCAATGCCGGCCGAAGCCGTCGAGGAGCTTCGAATAGTCACCCTCGCGCGTGTGCGCGAAGCCGTTGAAGAGCCCGTGGGTGCCTTCGAATACGCTGGCGGGCCCACGAAAGCCGGAAGCGGCCATGAGCGCCGCGCGCAAGCCCGCCTGTGCCGCCCAGCCGGGATGCATGCGCTTGGTCCAGCTACCGTCGGCGAGATATTCGATGATCCCGCTGGCCATGCTGCCGGCGATGCCGAGCGCGTTGACGATGCCGGCGCGATCGAGGTCCATCGCCGCCGCCACCCCGGAAGCGGCCCCCATCGCGCCAAACACGCTGGTCGGATGAAAGCCGGCCTTGTGCACGCGTTTGGGTGCCACCAGGCTCAACCGGCAGATGGTTTCGAGGCCGACCGCGAGGCCTTTCAGCACCGCCGGTCCATCGAGGCCAAGCCGCTCGGCCGCGGCGAACACCGCTGGCACCGCGACCACGCCTGCATGCACCGGTCCGCCTTCGAAGGTGTCGTCGAAATCCTCGCCATGGGCGGCGGTGCCGTTGACCAAGGCGGCGCCCGCGGCATCCAGGCGCTGAGATTGGCCGATGGCGGTCGCGGACCCGCCCTCGGGGGAGAGCGCCGTCAACAGGGCTCGGACATAGTCGGTCTGCCGCGCCGCCAGGCAGAGGCCGACGATGTCGAGCACGAGATCTTCGATGACCTCCCGCAAGCCCGCCGGCAGGGCCCCCGGCCGGAGCGCGACGATGCGCTCCGCCAACGCCGCGGCGATGGTGATGCCATCGCCGGCGCCGGACGCTGCGGCTGGGTCCTTGGCTGGCACTCTGTCCATGTCCCCTCAGCTCATATACATGCCGCCATTGACCTGGATGGTCTGGCCGGTGATGAACCGCGCCGTCGGCCCGGCAAGGTAGCGCACGGCGCCGGCGATCTCTTCCGGGCGCCCGAGCCGGCCGAGGGGCGCTTTGCGTGTCGCGTGATGGCCCGGCTCAACCTGCCTCACCGTATCGACCATGCCCGGAGCCACGCAATTGACGGTGATGCCGGCATCCGCCAGGTCATGGGCGAGCGCCCGGGTCAGGCCGACGAGGCCCGCCTTGGCGCTCACCACATGCACCCGGTCCTTGGCCCCGGTATGCGCGGTCAAGCCGCCGATGTTGACGATGCTGGCGCGGTCGCTCCGGCGGAGATGCGGCAGGCAGGCCTTGGCGCAGAGAAAGGCGCCGTCGAGGATGACGGCGAGGATGCCGCGCCAGGCCTGGAAGTCGATCTCCTCCAGCTTTGCCTCGGTGCGGACGGCTGCGTTGTTGACGAGGATGTCGATCCGCCCGAAGCGCTCTATGGCGGCAACGACCATCCGGGCCACCTCCGCCTCCTGGGTCACGTCCGCCAGCACCGCCATCGCTTGGCCGCCCAGGGAAGCGATCTCGCCCGCGACCCGCTCGGCATCGGCAGCCGCGGTCCTGGCGTTGACGATGATGGAAGCTCCGGCGGCGGCGAGCTCGAGCGCGATCGCGCGACCGATATTGCGCGAGGCCCCGGTCACCAGCGCCACCCGCCCCTCCAGCTCCATGGACTTCTCCCGCGTGTTGCCACCGCAATTCTCGGCCGTCATGCGCGGGCTTGACCCGCGCATCCACGTTGTGCTGCCGCAGGATGGAAGACGTGGATGCCCGGATCAAGTCCACGGCTGTCCGGTTTAGATTCAGATGCATTGAAGGGTCAATTGGGAGTTATTGAGACTTGGCCCTGGCAGTGGGTTGAGCAGGTGGGCAATTGGCTTTCGATGCATGAGGTTGACGCGGACCAACCTGGCGAAGGCGA